>CAJKJS010000349.1 GCA_905200265.1 uncultured Oscillospiraceae bacterium | reverse complement strand
ATCACCGCTTTATTCAGTCCATCGCTAAAAAACACGGCATCTATTTTTCCCGTCCTGGTAATGGGATTTGCCATCAGGTGCATCTGGAACGCTTTGGTATTCCGGGTAAAACCCTGATTGGTTCCGACAGCCATACTCCCACCGGTGGTGGTTTGGGTATGCTGGCTATGGGCGCCGGCGGATTGGATGTTGCCGTTGCAATGGGCGGTGGCGAATATCACATTACCATGCCGAAAATGGTGCTGATCCGTCTTTCCGGCAAACTCTCTCCGTGGGTCAGTGCCAAAGATGTGATTCTGGAAGTGCTGCGCCGCATGAGCGTAAAAGGCGGTGTAGGCAAAATCGTAGAATACGGCGGCGAAGGGGTTCTGTCCCTGACGGTGCCGGAACGGGCCACCATTACCAACATGGGTGCTGAATTGGGCGCTACCACTTCTATCTTCCCGTCGGATGAAGTAACCCGCGCATTTATGGAAGCCCAGGGCCGTGGCCAGGATTGGATTCCGCTGGTTTCTGATCCCGATGCCGTATACGATGAAGTACTGGACATCGATCTGTCGGCATTGGAACCGCTGGCTGCTTGCCCGCATAGCCCGGATAATGTGAAACCCATTGCAGAGCTGGCTGGTCAGAAGATTGACCAGGTGTGCATTGGTTCCTGCACGAACTCTTCGTACTTAGATATGATGCGTGTTGCCGCTATTTTGAAGGGCAAAACCGTACATCCTGACGTTTCCCTGGCAATTGCACCCGGCTCGAAACAGGTCTACAACATGCTGGCCCAGAATGGTGCCCTGGCTGATATTATCGCAGCAGGGGCCCGCGTACTGGAATGTGCTTGCGGTCCCTGCATTGGGATGGGACAATCCCCCAATTCCAAGGGTATTTCGCTGCGGACATTTAACCGTAACTTTGAAGGACGCAGTGGTACGGCCGATGGACAGATTTATTTGGTCAGTCCCGAAACCGCAGCCGCTTCTGCCCTGACGGGTGTTTTCACAGATCCCCGTACCCTGGGCGAAGAAGCCGCCATTGCTATGCCGAATTCCTTCCTAATCAACGATAACATGATCGTTCCCCCCGCATCGGTGGAAGAAGCCGATCAGGTAGAAATCCTGCGTGGGCCGAATATCAAACCCTTCCCCACCACAACGGCTTTGCCTGATCATATCGAAGCCAAGGCGATCTTGAAAGTGGGCGACAATATCACCACGGACCATATTATGCCGGCCGGTGCTAAGATTCTGCCGTATCGTTCCAATATTCCCTACCTGAGCAATTTCTGCTTTGGGGTTTGCGATAAAGAGTTCCCGGAACGTTGCCGGAAAGAAGGCAAGGGCATTGTGGTAGGCGGCCAAAACTACGGCCAGGGTTCTTCTCGTGAACACGCCGCTCTGGTTCCGCTGTATTTGGGTATTAAAGCTGTACTGGTAAAATCGTTTGCCCGTATTCACTGTGCCAACCTTGCGAACGCCGGTATTTTGCCGCTGGTGTTTAAGCAGGAATCCGATTACGATGTCATTGATCCGATGGACGAACTGTCGCTACCTGATGTGCGCGAAAAGCTGATCCATCATGAACCGATCATTGTAAAAGACCTGACGAAGAATAAGGAAATTGAAGCTGAAGCCGTATTGACCGACCGTCAAATCGATATGGTACTGGCTGGCGGCCTGCTGAATTATACCAAAGAAAACGCCTGAACCGGCAACAAAGGAGGTACAGACCCATGAACAAGATTCCTATGACAACGCCGCTGGTAGAAATGGACGGCGACGAGATGACGCGCATTCTGTGGAAAGAAATCAAAGATATTCTGCTGGAACCCTATGTAGATCTGAACACAGAATACTATGATTTGGGGCTTGAAAATCGCGATGCCACCAATGACCAGGTTACCATTGACTCGGCAGAAGCTACCAAGAAGTATGGCGTTGCTGTAAAGTGCGCTACCATTACACCTAACGCAGCGCGTGTAAAGGAATATAACTTGAAACAGATGTGGAAATCGCCCAACGGCACAATCCGTGCGATTTTGGACGGGACCGTGTTCCGTTCCCCCATTCTGGTAAAAGGGATTACCCCCTTCCTGTCCACTTGGAAGAAGCCCATTACCATTGCCCGTCATGCTTATGGCGATGTATATCGTGACGTGGAAATGCAGGTACCGGCTGGTTCCAAAGCAGAACTGGTAGTGACACACGAGGATGGCACGGAAGAACGACTCACCATCCATGACTTTAAAACCAGTGGCATTGTGCAGGGGATGCACAACATTGACCGCAGTATCGAAAGCTTTGCTCGCGCTTGCTTTAACTACGCGCTGGATCAGAAGCAAGATC
>CAJKJS010000348.1 GCA_905200265.1 uncultured Oscillospiraceae bacterium | reverse complement strand
GCTTTCTCGCATATCCGGCAGCCTTCCTAACTGCCTGTTTCTTTATCTCATGGGTCATTCGGTCCTAATAGACCCACGTATCCCTTTTGATGGGATTTTGGTTTTATCTATAGCAGCTTCGGCTGCTTTCCCCCGCTTCCTGCGGTTTTTTTATTGTACAAATTTTCCTCTTATCTGTCAAGCAGCGGTCGCCCTTGTGTGGTCCACAACAGAGACGGG
Organism: uncultured Oscillospiraceae bacterium; assembly: GCA_905200265.1. Classification (GTDB taxonomy): domain Bacteria; phylum Bacillota; class Clostridia; order Oscillospirales; family Acutalibacteraceae; genus Heritagella. The sequence goes on along the minus strand of CAJKJS010000348.1, from coordinate 2,126 downwards.
TCCATATGCATAAGATCCGGCGTGGCCGTACGGGCCATCATGCCCCGCAATTCGTCCGTGATCCTGCCAATCGTTTCCGCCGCACCCTGAGCTCCTCTTTCCAAAATGGGATCAATCACCGGCCGGCCTACTGAAACCGCTGTAGCTCCCAGCAGCAGTGCTTTTAAAACATCGGCTCCGTTTTGCACGCCGCAATCCACAAAGACCGGCATGGCCCCCTCCACGGCTTTTACAATATCCGGCAGAATCATCAAAGGCGCTACGGCCGACGGCATAAGATTGTGATGGTGGGATACGACGATCCCTTTTACCCCGGCTTGCAGGCATTTTTTTGCATCGGTTACACTGAGTACCCCCTTCACAATAAAGGGTAAATGGGTGCGTTTTACGTACGCCGCCATTTCTTCCATGGTGCGAGGCCGCATGGAAAGCCCATGAATCCGATCCGGATGGCCATTTGCAGCAAAAGCGTGGTCTACATCCATCCCTACCGCCAACGCGCCGGCTTCTTCGGCCCGTTCGATCCGGGTCAAGACTTCTTTTTCATCGGCATACGGTTTGATAATTTTAATGGACCGGGCTCCTGTTGCCGCAATCCGGTCAAACTGGTCGCAATCCCCCATACCAGCCCAGTTCACAGCCCCTGCCATTTTGGCGCCTTCCGCCATTTGCACCATACCGTCGCCCTCGTTTCCTTGCCCTTTTAAATGGGACAAAGCCGCCATCATGACCGGCGTTGCAAACGTTTCCCCATACAAGGTAAGCGTAGTGTTGGGCTCTACGGCATCGATATGCCGCATTTCCAGTAACAAGCTGTCAAAATAAGCGCGGGTAATTTGATCGGAACTGACTGCACGTACTCTTTCTTCCATTTTCGTGTGCCTCTCTTTCTTTACTCTGCAAAAAAAGCAGATAGCCCTGTTAGGAGGGTCTCTCTGCTTTTCATTATATCGTTCCGATTTTCCCTGTCAATGCTTGGTTTTCGTTACCACAATCCAGCAAACAAGGCCGCTCCTGCCACGGTAATCAGGCCCGTTACCGCAATGGAAAGACTGCTCATGGCGCCTTCCACTTCACCCATTTCCATAGCTTTCGCCGTTCCAATGGCGTGCGAAGCCGAACCAATCGCAATTCCTTTGGCCACAGGTTCTTCCAAACGGAACAGACGGCACACACTTTCGGCTACAATATTTCCTACCACGCCTGTCATAATGATAACCGCGACGGTCACAGTAACCAGTCCGCCCAATTCTTCCGACACACCCATACCAATCGCCGTTGTAATCGATTTGGGCAATAAGGTCACGTATTCTTCATGATTCAGCTGGAACAAAGCCGCTAACAGCAGAATCGACAGCAAACTGGTCAGCATACCGGCCAGCAAGCCCGCCGCAATGGCTTTTTTATGTTTACGCAAAAGTTCCACTTGCTCATACAGCGGCACCGCCAGGCATACCGTTGCCGGTGTTAACAAATAGCTGATATACCGGGCCCCTTCTTCGTACACATCATAGGGAATCTGCAATGCCAGTAGCACTCCTATAACCAAAAGAATGGCAATCAGCAAGGGGTTACAAATCGCCCAGCCGCTTTTCTTTTTCACCCATACGCCTATTTCATACGCTGCCAAACTGACAAAAGCTCCGAAAAAGACAGAATTAGTCAGGAGTTCCTTCATGTTTTTTTCTCTCCTTTCGGATGACAAACTGCGTGGCATGACCTGATACAACCATGACCAGCACGGTTACAACACATACACTCACTACGATAGACAGCAGCATCGTTTTTAACCCGCCGCCGGTTTCAATCAATTCCACCGCTGCCGGAATAAACATAACCGGCATAATTTCAATCAGGAATCGGGCCGTTTCTTTTACATGGTGAAGAGAAAGAACATGAAATTGCAGGCATAAAAACAGAATCAAAATGCCGTAAATACTGGCCGGAATGGGAAGCGGAATAAAGGCATGCAGCCCTTCCCCCACAAAAGAAATGGCCAAAATCAGTAAAAATTGCTTTAAGTATTTCGTAGAATCGCCCCTTTGCATGAAAAAACCCCGCAGGTTATGCTGCGGGACGGCTTTGGCAAAAGCCCTTTTGGACCTTGCTGCACGTATTGTCTCGTA
>CAJKJS010000347.1 GCA_905200265.1 uncultured Oscillospiraceae bacterium | reverse complement strand
ACGGCTGGTACTGGATTTCCTAAAGGAAAAGCACATTCTGGTTACCCACGGCGGTGGCTTCCACTGGGAAGAACCGGACCATTTCCGTATTGTGTATTTGCCCGAAGTTTCGGTGTTGCAGGAAGCCTGCGACCGGCTGAAGGATTTTTTGGCTCATTACCGGCAAAACTAAAAAACGGCAGCAAAAAAGAGCGTTGTGCAGAGTAAAAGCACAACGCTCTTTTTGATTTTTTAGAGGGATACAGGGCGGAAAAAATTAGTACGTCAGCGGTTCCCGCACCCAAACCATCATTTCGTTTTCCCCGCGGTTTGCCCAGCTGAAATACGGAATAAACGTTAGATCCTGGGGCATGAGGCGCGTGCAGGGCGTTTCCCGATACAGGGCATGGGTTTCCTCATCGGACGGTGTCAGCCGCAGCCCCTTTGTATGCAGCAGCGTGAGCCCCTTAAACAGGCCGTCGCCCATTTCTTCGGTAAAGGAGGCGGAACGGGGCAGGTACACCTGATGGAGAGAAGCGCCGTTGTCTTTTTCTTCCAGGCAGTACACCATGGGGCCGCGCATAATGGCCACTTTGCCGGCGTCTTCCCGCACGTTGGGGTGTGCATACAGGCGGCGTACCGGCATATCCATGGAAAAGCTCACGGTATCACCATCGTGGAACGTACGGGCAAGGCACCAGTATCCTTTTTCCAGTGTGGGCTGCACCGGTTCGCCGTTTACGGTAACCGTTGTATGTTTCGACCAACTGGGCTGGCGCACCCGCAGTGTAAAGGTTTCTTCCTTCGACAGCGAGAAGGTAAATGTGGACTCCCCGTTATTCGGTACACCGCTGCGCTGAGTGACCGTGCCGCTGCGGAATCGGGCCGTGGAACCGATAAACAGGTTCACCGTCAGGTTGTCTTCGCTCTGCTGGTAAATATAAGCGGGCAGCGAGGTCAGCAGCCGCGCAATGTTGGGCGGGCAGCAGGCGCAGGCAAACCACTTTTGACGTACCGTCTTGATATGGGACTTGTGCGGGTCCTCATGATCAGCCTGGGGGAAGACCTCCAGCGGGTTGACGTAGAAGAAGGATTTCCCGTCCATGGCCATCCCGGCAATGACGGTGTTATACAGAGCCCGTTCCATCACATCGGCATAACAGGCGTCCCCATCCATATCCAGCATCCGGCGGCAGAAGAACATCAGCCCCACCGATGCGCAGGATTCGGCATAGTTGGTATCGTTGGGCAAGTCATAATCAAAGGTAAATGCTTCGCCATCCACCGTAGAACCGATGCCGCCGGTGATGTACATACGCTTTTCGCAGATGGAGCGGAACAGGGTGCGGCAGGCTTCTTTCAGGGTTTCATCCTGGGTGCGCATGGCCACATCCGCCATACCGGTGTACAGATAGACGGCCCGTACCGCGTGGCCGACCGCGTCTTTTTGTTCCACGACGGGCTTGTGTGACTGGAAGTAGCTTTCGGGTTGCGCATCGTTGCCGTCAAAACGGAAGGTTTCCCCGCGGGTTTTCAGTTCTTCTTCGAAGAAGTGCGGGTCACGGCCCCGTTCATGAATGAAATAGGAGGCAAATTCCAGATAACTGTCGTTCCCCGTGGCGTCGGCCAGTTTTACCAGGGCCAGCTCCAATTCTTCGTGGCCGGGGTAGGCGTGCAGTTTGCCTTCTTCCGGGCCCACCGTGCGGCGGATACAGCCGACATACCGCTCCATGATTTTCATAAAGGTATCTTTTCCGGTAGCTTGATAATAAGCTACGGCAGCTTCGATCATGTGGCCACAGCAATACAGTTCGTGACAATCGCGGAAATTGCGGAAGCGGTTTTCCGGTTCCTTGATGATAAAGTACGTATCCAGATACCCGTCTTCCCGCTGGGCCCGGCCAATTAGGGCAATCACTTCATCGGCGATGTTTTCCAGTTCGGGATCGGGGTGTTTCGTCAGAGAGTAGGCCACAGCCTCCAACCATTTGGCCAGATCGCTGTCTTGGAAGACAAAACCGATGAAAGATCCTTCGGCTTCCCCGGCGGCAATTTTAAAGTTCTGGATGCAGCCGCTCTTCTCGGCGCCCGGCACCCGGTCGTTGAGCGCTTCCCACTGATAGGGGATAACTTCCTGCCGCACCAGATCGGCATAATGGGAGAAGAAACCGTCTTCGATGGTGACGTCTTTTAAAGGAATGGCATGTTGATTCATAAATAGGTCGTCCTTTCTGCTTTTATATGGTACGCTGTTTTGTCTCCTTCCTTTTACAGAAACAGGCACATTATTTTTATCCTATCACACTCAAAACCGAAAGAAAAGGCCCTTTTTGAAAAAGAGAGGCCTTTTCTTCTTTTACCAAAACATTTTGTGAGTGA
>CAJKJS010000346.1 GCA_905200265.1 uncultured Oscillospiraceae bacterium | reverse complement strand
ATAGGCTGTTTGAAAAAGGTCTTGGGTTTTCCCGGATGGAAAAATTTTTCTATCTGGGGAACGGGATCGTGCAAAGAACGTCCCCTTTTGCACCAACCAAAAGGGGACGTTCTTTTTTTGCGGTATCAGGTGAGGTGTTTTGACACCGGGTAAAATTCCGGATACAATAAAAGAGAAGAAAAAACGAGAACCGAAAACGGGGGCCTTTATAAACCGGCCGTTTTCGGAGAAGGGCAGGGAAAAAGCATGAACATGCGCATCGGTCACGGGTATGACGTGCACCGGCTGACGCCGGGGCGGAAACTGATTTTGGGGGGCGTTTTGATTCCCTATGAAAAAGGGCTGTTGGGGCATTCGGATGCCGATGTGCTGTCTCACGCCATCAGCGACGCGCTGTTAGGGGCGCTGGCGTTGGGGGATATTGGCAAATGGTTCCCCGATACCGATGAGCGGTACAAAGGGGCCGACAGCCTCGTACTTTTAAAACATGTGGTGGATATGCTCGTAGAAAGAGGCTGGCAGGTCGGCAATATCGACGCGACCATTTTGGCCCAGCGCCCGAAATTGCGGGATTATATCGACACCATGCGGGAAAATCTGGGCAAAGTCTGTGGGGTTTTGCCCGATCAGGTCAGCGTGAAAGCGACCACGGAAGAAGGGCTGGGCTTTACCGGAAAGGGCGACGGCATCGCGGCCCACGCGGTGTGCCTGCTCACCCGGCAGCAAGATCAGAACTGAGAAAAAAAGGGACAAATTCCGCCGGTGCTGCATAGGGTGAGGTATGCCCCCGAAAGCGGCATGTATTTTGTAGGGAAAGGCGGATGGGATCGGATGGGATCTGTGGAAAAACCGGTGATTCGGGTGGGGTCGGTCACGTATGCCATGAAGGGCCGTGATTTACTGCTGGCGCACGGGTACCGGGCGTATATGGAACGGGCGCGGCAACTGGGCCATTATGGGTGCGGGTACGGACTGTATGTCCCCAATAAAACGGACGAAGCCGAAAAACTCCTGCGGCAACACGGTATTCGGGTGTTGGGCCGGGAAGCGCGGGAGGGAGAGACGTGATCTATCTCGACCATGCGGCGACCACCGGCGCAAAGCCCGAACCGGTGCGCCGGGCGGTCGCGCAGGCACTGATGACCCTGAGCGCCAACCCGGGGCGCAGCGGGGCCGGGCCCAGTTTGAAAGCGGCGGAAATGGTGTATGCCTGCCGGAAAGAAGCGGCGTCGTTTTTCGGCGCGCCGGGACCGGAGTGCGCGGTGTTCCCGCTCAACTGCACCCAGGCGCTCAATATGGTTATTAAAGGAGTGCTGCGCCCGGGGGACGAGGCCGTGTGCACCGACATGGAGCATAACGCCGTGGCCCGGCCGCTGTATACGCTGGAACAGCGCGGAGTGATTACCGTCAAACGCTTTTGCGTAGTGCCCGGGGATGACGAAGCGACTTTAGCAAATTTGCGCAAGGTGCTGAGCGAAAAAACGCGGCTGGTCGTGGCGGTGCATGCCTCCAACGTGTTTGGCATTCGCACCCCCGTGGAAAAAATCGGCGCGCTGTGCCGGATGTACCGCATTCCGTTTTGTATCGATGCAGCCCAGACGGCGGGGGTGCTGCCCCTTTCCATGGAAAATACCGGGTGCGATTATCTGTGCGCCGCCGGGCACAAGGGCTTATATGGCCCCATGGGTACCGGGCTGCTGATCGCGCGGGACGGCGAAAAATTACAGACCCTTTTGGAAGGCGGCACCGGCAGCAGCTCGAGGCTATTAACCCACCCCGAGGAGATGCCCGAACACCTGGAAAGCGGTACCCTGAATGTGCCGGGGATTGCCGGGTTACTAGCTGGCATGCGCTGGGTAAAAGGGCAGCGGGGCCTACTGGAACGGGAAATGGGACTGTGCCGGCAGCTGTGGGAAGGGCTGCACCGTATGCCGGGGGTAAAACTCTACCTGCCAAAGCCCGAAGTTCGGTTCACAGCGCCGGTGCTCTCCTTTAACGTGGGCGAAAAACCCAGCGAACAGGTAGCGGCCTTCCTATCGCAGCGCGGTATCTTAGTGCGGGCCGGGCTGCACTGCGCGCCACTGGCCCACGAGAAGATGGGCACCCTGGAAAAGGGAACCGTGCGGGTGAGCGTGTCGGCTTTCACCCGGCCGGGGGACGTGGGGGCGCTTTTGCAAGTTGTGGGGAAAATTCGACGGGAAAACTGAAAAGAAACCGTTGCATCTGCCCTCATATATGGTAAAATAAAGTATGTAAAGATTCCTTTCGTAGAAAAAAGTCCGTGACAGGCGATAAGGAGACCATAAATGGATGCAATTATAGAATTTTTCACCGTGTTACTGGCGCTAATTCGCCAGTTCACCTGGAAGGACGCCC
>CAJKJS010000345.1 GCA_905200265.1 uncultured Oscillospiraceae bacterium | reverse complement strand
CCTGTAGGGAAACCTTCCGGTTTTTTCTATAAAGAGTTTACAAAAAACGCCTGTGGATCAGGAACGATCAGCCTTATGACGCAAAGCATACATGCCCAGAGCCAAGACGCCGCTGAGCAGAACGGCTACCATAGGAACAATCAGATTCGTCATATCACCCGTAGCCGGTGTGTTCATATCGTCTGCCGAGCCGGTGGGCGTGCTGCTGTCACTAATGGTTTCGTCACCGCTGGTAGTACCGTCGCCCGTGGTCGTATCGCCACCGTTCACATCACTGTTTTCGCCACCAGCCGGACCCGTAGGTGTATCGTTATCTTCCACATTTTCTTCATCGCTGCTTTCCGGTGCTTTCATCGTGTAGTAGATATAAATCACCTTATCACTGTCCAGCACACCACTGAGAACATCGCCGTCCATGGAATCGTAATCGTACCCGTCGAATGCAACCGTACTGCGGTCTGTCACATCGTAGGAAGTACCACGATCTGCAGGTTCGGACAAATACGTGCCCAGCACATCGCCGGTTTCTTTATCCAGATAGAAGATCGACACCGTGTACTGTGGAATCGGTTCCACCGTGATCGTCAGCGTATCTTCCTTGGCATTGGGCAGATCCCCGTTTTCACCGCCGCCGACAACCGCCTGCAGGCTAGTGGTACCCACCGCTTTGGGGGTTACATCAATAGCGCCGGTTGCCGTGTTCACCTGTACTTTGGCTACATCATTTTCGGCTTCATACACATTACTGTCTTCCGCATTCTGGGTCAGCGCCACGCCGTCCAGGTTCCAGCGGGTAATCGCATTGGCTTCACCCCATGTGGCCAGAGAAGCACTGCAGTGCCGCGGGTTTTCGTCCGTCCAGTAATCCGCAAAGGCACCCTGATGATTGGTATACGCACCGGTTGCATCCTTCGTATTGTAGAAGTACGCCGTGCTTTGGCCTTCATCGCCCAGGGTGAAGGTCATTTCATTTGTATCCATACCAAAGTCCGTCAGGCACACGCCCACCTGCTTAAACAGGGTGCTGCCGCCATAGTTGCTCTTGCCATACCGGGTACCCACATTGGTGATATTTTCATTCGCCATGTTGTTGTACACCGTATCATTCTGTGCCTGGCCATCGGGGAACCAAACTACTTCCAGTTCCGCTTTCAGCGCAATAATGACGTTCTGATTCGAAAAATCATTGCCCGACAGTTCCGTTGCCCAGCAATAGCAATGGTCATCGGTCAAATCGCCGATCTGGTTCGTGGCCATGACCGCATAGGTGCCGCTGTTCATATTCTGGTTGCAGTCGGAAAAATCGTTATTTTTGATCACAACAGATTCTTCGTTATTCGCATTATAAATATACTTGATCCCGCCGGAGTTGACCGAATTGAAGTCACAGTCTTCGACTGTCAGGCTGCCAAAAGCCACCGGCGCATGGATGCAATAAATACTGCTGTTACCAGTATTATTAAAAACCGTATCTTTTACCGTCAGCGAGCAATTCGATACATTGGCATTGCCATTGTTCAGGCCAGAGCCAATTCCGTAGGAAGCTGCCGCAATTTCGCACCCCGTGACAGACAGATCGAAATAGTATGTTGTGTCGCCGCTGGCGTATTCAAAAGAAATGGCATCGGCATACCCACCAGAAACCGTTTTTTCCGAGTTATCCAGTTTGCAGTTTTCAACCGAAACGCTCACGCCTTTGGGATCGGTGTTGCACACCCAAAGCAGCTGCAGGTTATTGCCGCTGCCCTTGATGGTCAGGTCCTTAAACGTCACCGTGCCGTTTTCGATGGCCGTACCCATTTTAAACCCATAGATTTCGCCCGTGTTATTCCGGTTCGCTTCCGGCGCTACGGTTACAACCACGCCTTCCTGCCCCTGGATGGTCATGGCCGACTTAATTTCCAACAGGCTGTCTACCGTGCAGCTCTTTACAACGTCGATCACCGCGCCGCTGGTTTGGTTCGCCGCATCTACCGCTTCTTCCAGAGAGGTATATTCGGTTTCCCCAATGCGGGCCACCACATCATCGCCCACAGCCCATACGCTGGTGCTCATCATGCCCACAATCAGACACAGGGACATCAGCATACTCAGTACTTTCCGCCATTTCTTTTTCATTACTTTTTCACTCCTTCTAGCCACACTTTGTCATATGGCCTTACATTTTGCTATTAGATTTTATTATACACGCTAGAAGGTTATCTAATTGGATATCTGGCGGCTAATACTTTTTTAAAAATAAAGGAAAAGCGATTTTTCTTCATTTTTCATCGAATTTGGCTATGGAAATTACATTTTTTACGGCACGATTGAGCCTATCCCGGCGGACCGATAAAACCGTTTGCGTACTGCGAAGCCATTCATCAGCAAAAGCTGCC
>CAJKJS010000344.1 GCA_905200265.1 uncultured Oscillospiraceae bacterium | reverse complement strand
CACAACAAAAAGGGCCTTTTCTTTTGAAAAGGCCCTTTTTCCATGATTGATTTCATGGAATCTTGCACAACGGCCAGGGGCCGCTTTTACTTCTTAATTTCAATCTTTCCGTACAGTGCCGTACTGCCGGAATCCACCTTAGGCTGCGCAGGCGCTGCCGGTGCCTCACTGCGGGCCGGACGGCTTGTACGGTTGTGATCCCGGCGATATCCACCGTGATCGCGGTTGCCATTGTTATGGTAACCGCCACGTCCACCGGGACGGCGGTTGCCGCCGCGGCCACCGTAGTTATTGCGCCGCACATACCGTTCCCCATCCACAGGGCCAATCACCACATGACGGGCAATATCTTCGCCTTCGCTCCAGCTCTTTGCGCCTTCCACTTCCTGTACCGCCGTATGGATAATGCGGCGTTCATAGGGATTCATCGGTTCCAGCGGATAGTTCCGGCCGATCTTAACGGCCTTTGCGGCAATCTTCTTACCCAGCGCTTCCAAGGTTTCTTTTCTCTTTTCGCGGTAATTGCCAATATCCAGCGTAATGCGGTAATACCCTTCGTCCACATGGTTGGCTACCAGGCCCGACAGATATTGCAGTGCATCCAGGGTTTCCCCACGGTGACCAATCACCACGCCAATATCATCGCCAGACAGCGTTAAAAGGGCTCCTGCCTGCGTTCCTTCTTCATCTTTTTCTTCCCGAATGGAGATGGATACATTCGAAAGCCCCATGAGGCGAAGAAGATTCTGCAAATAATCAGCCGCAGCCTGCGCCGGAGACGATTTCACAAACGCCCGAACCTTGGCCGGTTTGCCGCCAAACAGACCCAACTTCTTTTTTTCCGGAAGTTCCAACACTTCAAATTCCGCATCAACGGTTTCCACACCCAACTGCACGCAGGCATTTTCAAAAGCCTGCTCCACGGTCTCGCCGGTCGCAATTGCTTCTCTCAACATGTTACATTCCTCCGCACTGAACGTCTTCTTGTCCGTTGCTTTTATTTCTTACTCCCCAAATAGGCGTTACTGTCGCCCGACTTTTTACCGCCCTTGGCTTTTTTACTGCTTTCTGTCTTCTTGGCACTGCCGTTATTCTTTTGCATCGCAGCTTTGGCAGCCATCGCTTTTTCTTCCAATTGGCGCTGTACCGGCAACGGCAGCTCTTTCACCGCCGCTTCTTCCTGATACCGCAAGGCAGCACGCTGGGCTTCCATTTTTGCCGTCAATTGCTGATGGCTGTAGAATTTATTGACCACCAAGGTAGCCAGCAAACTCACCAGCGTCGAAATAATCCAGTAGAACCCTACGGCGCCGGGCATTACATACGCAAAGTAAGCACTCATTAGCGGCAGCGCATACATCAGCGCTTTCATGCAGCCTTTCTGGCCTGCCATAGCCGGCTGCGAACGAGTCATCACAAACTGGCTAAACCAAGCCGATACCACGCAAAGTACCGGAATCAGCCACATAAAGCTCCAAAAATCGCTGCCTGCCGGCGTCTGCAACAAGTCAAGCCCAAGGAAATGGAACCCTTTCGACAGAAAGCCGATCTGGTCCAGTTCAGAAGCCGAGAAAATATCCCCTAAATACCCGCGAAGGGCATCAAAATGTTTGATAATGTCCATTTCCGCGTTCTGACCGGAAAGGAACTGAGAACTAACCCCGGGAATCGTCTGCATCATATCGGTAGCTTTGGTAATCACATCTTTACCAATATGCAGCACGTTCTGCAACGGGTACAATACGGAATAATAAATTCCGAACATAATGGGAAAAGGTAGCAGAGTCGTCAAGCATCCCCCAGTGGGACTGACGCCTTCTTTTTCATATAGTTTCTGTACCTCTTCGCTGTACTTTTGACGGTTATTCCCATATTTTTCCTGCAGTTCTTTCGTTTTTGCCTGCATTTTCGCCTGGGCCGCCATATTTTTCTGCTGCTTAATATTGGTGGGGAACAAAATCACCTTGAGCACAACGGTGAAGATAATAATTGCCACACCGTAATTGCGCACAAGCAGGTACAATGCCCACAGCAGGTAACCCAGTATACCGCCAAAAAAGTTAAAGATCTCGAACATGTAAGGGCACCTCAACCATTCTTTCGAATTCTCGTCCCGAATTTACGAGGTAAGAAGAAGGAGCGGGACGTTTTTCTTTTCCAAATTACAATTCTTTCTTGTGTTGTTTTCCGTTTTTCCGCGTGTGCATGGGCGGAAACGGAATTTTTTCCGGCACCGGATCTACGCCTCCCCGGCTCAGCGGGTTACACCGCAAAATGCGCCACAGGGCCAGTAGACAACCCAAAAAAGCGCCGTGAAGTTCGATGGCTTCGATGGCATACCGCGAACAGGTAGGAAAATACTTGCAGCACGGCGGATGCCGGGG
>CAJKJS010000343.1 GCA_905200265.1 uncultured Oscillospiraceae bacterium | reverse complement strand
CTTCCACAGCCATTTTAGCCAGCGGAATCCGAGCCTGGTTCGCCGCCACAGCCGCCGCAAAGAAGATCTTGTCGACCTGTTCCTGCGTGTAGGTGGCAAAAATTTCCTGCGCCGCGCGTACTTCTTTGATCTTTTCGAGCAAAGTTTCCACGCTGTTGACGATTTTGGTTTCTTTTTGATCCATAATCCAGTCCTCCTAAACAATCTTTTTGTTTTTTGGTTGAAACGGAATATATGTTATTTTTTTAACAACTTGATTATAACAGCCCCTGCGGCAAATGTCAACGCTTTTGTTAAAAAATTGTCATAGCCCGTCATTTTTGCTGTTTTCTCTATATTCCGCTATGGATTGACCGTGGCTTTTTGTTCTTTTTCACCTTCCTTTCCGGGTCCTCTTAACCGGCACCCACAATGTAAACAGTATTGATCGATCGGGTCCACCTTTTTTCCGCACTGAGGGCAAAAAGATCCCGGTACCGCTGCCGGTTTTTCAGAAACCGGGGGCTGTATCGGCGCACGGGGCGGCCGCTGTTTTTGCAGCCGGGCCCGTTCCTCCTGCGCCTGACGGGAAGCTTCTTCCCGCAAACGGGCGGCTTGCTCCGCCCGCTGCTGCATAGAAGGTGTATACCGCTTGGTTTTTTCTCCCTTTTGTTCCTGTTCAGCAGCAATGGCTTGCCCGTTTGCTTTCACCTGCTGCTGCCTGGCTGTTTGTTCCGGGTCTTGCTGCGTTTTTAAAAGCCGCAAAGCCCCTTGCAAAGCAGACCACAACGCCGAAAAGTTTTCACTGCAAAAACGCAGCTGCTCCCCACTGCGTAAAGACAAAAGCAGCAGTTGTTCCTTGCCTAAAAACGATTCCCGGCACGCTACCACCGAAGAAAGCGGCACCGCCAAATCCGGTTTCGGCTGCTTATTATCGAACAAGCGGCTGCGCCGCCAGAAAAAAGTCTGTTCTGTCACCACTGCTTCGCCTTTTTGAAATTTCACACTGCTCAAACAGCGGCGGCACTCTCCACGAAATAACACCGCCATGGCGCGCCTCCTGTTAGGCCCGTTTCAGCCGGGCAAACTTCGCCATTAGCTTCTTCGTTCCCACTTTGTCAAAGGCAATTTCCAGTAACTGGTCATTCCCCATCGCACTGGCACTGAGAATAACCCCTGTTCCAAACGTGCGGTGAATCACCGTATCCCCTACGGCAAAGCGTTCGCCATTGTCGGTGGGCACCGCCGGACCAAAACGCTTGGTGGCCGCCAAATCGGGAATAACCCCTCTTTTCCGGCCCTCCGGCATTTGCGAAGCGGGGATGACCTTCCGTTCAAACTGATCAAAGGTCATGAGTTCCGCCGGCATTTCATCCACAAAACGGGAGCGCTTGTTGCGGCTGGTTGAACCGAACAGCATCCGCGACTGCGCATGCAATAAGTGCAGCTCTTCCCGGGCTCTTGTTACCGCCACATACGCTAGTCTCCGTTCTTCTTCCATGCCGTTGGGGTCGTAAATGGCCTGCATACCGGGGAAGATATTTTCTTCCATGCCCGGCAAAAATACCACCGGGAATTCGAGGCCTTTGGCCGAATGGATGGTCATCATCACCACGGTATCGGCCGTTTCGTCGTAGTTATCTAAATCGGTCATCAAAGAAACTTCCTCCAGGAATTCTTCCAAAGTAGCCTCTTCGTTTTCCTGCTGGAATTTTGCAAGGTTCGATGCAAATTCGCTGATATTATCGAGCCGCTCCTGGGGATCTTCTTCCCCGGCGCGCAGATAGTCTTCATACCCAATCCGGCTGAGCAGTTCTTTATACAGCTCTTCTAAAGGTACTTGCGGGTCATTGGACAAATTGATCAGCCCGTCAATCAAATCCGTAAAGCCCATCAACTTAGCCGCTGACCGTTTGAGGACCGCGTATTCGTCGGCATGGGCCATGACTTCGTACAGGCTCTGCCCCACTTCGGCCGCAATCTCAGCGGCCTGAGCTACGGTACGATCCCCAATCGCCCGTTTGGGTGTGTTGATGATCCGGCGCAGCCGCACTTCGTCACTGGGATTGGCAATCACGCTCAGATAGGCAATGACATCGCGAATTTCACGGCGTTCATAAAACCGCACCCCACCAATGATACGGTACGGGACACCGGATTTGACAAACACTTTTTCAAAGGCGTTCGACTGGCTGTTCATGCGATACAGCACCGCATAGTCACTGTACTTCCGCCCGGCCGCCACACCGTCTAAAATGGTTTTTACCACCCGTTCCGCTTCGGCCGATTCGTTTTCGGCCAAATAACAGGTAATCGGCACGCCTTTTCCGTTACTGGTCCACAAGTTTTTCCCTTTGCGCTGCTGGTTGTGAGCAATCACCGCGTTGGCCGCATCCAGGATATTCTGTGTC
>CAJKJS010000342.1 GCA_905200265.1 uncultured Oscillospiraceae bacterium | reverse complement strand
AGACGGACTGGAGATCCTTGTCGATACGGAAAACGGACAGATTATTTTGCAAAAAGTGGAAGATTCGTGCTTTTTGTGCCGCTCGACCGAAGACTTAAAAGAAGTCAAAGACGGGCTGTATCTGTGCCGCAACTGTATCCGCAAACTGTCGCAGGAATAATCGCCCAAAGAAAAAAGCCGTTCTCGCTCCCCTCTTTTTGGGAAATCGAGAACGGCTTTTTTATGCAGTTTTCGCCTAACTAATTGATATATGCACTGATCGTATACTTGCCCACCGCCCAACAACTGGTGGAGCCTGTCACACCTACGGTGGCGGCCAGTTCCGCGCTGCCCCGCAGTTCCGTCTGGCCGGTCATATCCACCTGCATATACAGGTCGTCCGCCGTCAGTTGCGAAATCAGCGAATCCGGCCCGATCAGCGTGACTTTCACTGAATCGGTCAGCACGTCCACATCGTGGTCCTTCCTGGCGTTGATCACCGAGATATTGGAAACCGTAAAGGATTTTTGGCTGTATCCATCCAAATCCACTTCCACCTGTACGGTCCACACATTGCTCACATTTTTAAACCCGCTGGGCAACGTCACATCGGCTTCCATGATCGGGTTATTAAAGTTGATCTGCGTCAGGTCAATGGGATCAAGGGACAGTTCCGTCATGTCGGTAATGGTTTCTTCCGGCCCGGCTACTTCAATGCTGCTGGGCGTAACCGTCAGCCGGCTGGAACCGAACCCGGTGGGCGTTTTATTGAGCGTCGGTTCCAGTTTTAGGGTTTTGCGCACATAAACCGGAATGGTCACATCCACTTTCTCGGCGCTCAGCTGCAAATTTTCATCGGTAATCACCATGCCATACTGATCGTACGCCACCAGTTTGGCCGAAACCGTCGTAGTAGTAGTCAGGGCGTCGTGGATATCGTATTCCGCCTGGATGGTGCTCACTTTTTCCACACTGCTGCGGGGACCGCTCACGGCCACCGTTTCCGCCGACAGGATGGGAGTGCTGGCATAATACCCGGAATTCACGGAATACTTCACGTTGTTGTCAATGGTGAAATTCTTTTCCTGATATACATCCACATCTACCGAAATGGCCGATGGGTCTACACTCACAATTTCATAATCCGACAGGACCCCGCCCCCTTTTTTCTGGGCGGTCAGCGCTAAGGTGTACGTGGTCATCCCGTCCGTGCTTTTGGCGTCGGCTGACAGGGTCCCCACCACTTCAATATCTTCGGCGGTAATGCGGTTGACAATCACACTGTTCCCCGAAACGGATACATTGGCGGTCTGCTGGGACTGAGAAAACACCCGCAGCCCGGCTTCTCTCGACGCATCGCTCATTTCGATGGTGATGGGAATGTCATATACCACTCTGGGGCGGTTGCTCACATTGGAATAGGACACCGCAAACCAAATCAACACGGCCACCGTAAACGACAGGGCCAAAATGAATTTGTTATTGTAAAACAGCTGGGAAAAGTCAATTCTCCGGCGCGGTTTCTTGGGTTTTTCCTGCTTTTCGCCGGCCGTTTCCCGCTTTTCCAGGCTCACGTCCTGTTTTTGCTCATTGTCCGGCCGAACAGTGGCCGGTTCCTCTTTTTTCCAGTTTGCCATCAGTGCTTCGCCTTCTTTCTGCGGGGCATCCGCACCGTTTTCTTTTCACTGCTGCTCTTTTCTTCCAAAAGCAGCGATTCCAGCTCATTGACGAGGGTTTCCCGGGTGTAATTGCGGGTTAAAATCCCATTGAGCGCAATACTCACCTGGCCGGTCTCTTCCGATACGACCACTACCACAGCGTCGCTGTTTTCACTCATGCCCAGCGCCGCCCGGTGCCGCGTGCCCAAATCGACGCTGACGGAATCATTGCTGGTCAGCGGCAAAATGCATCCCGCCGCGTACACCACGCCGTCGCGAATGATCATCGCGCCATCGTGCAGCGGCGCTTTATTAAAGAAGATATTGCCAATAATCGGGGCCGACGGTTTGGCCTCCACAATGGTACCGGTATCGATAATTTCGCCCAGTTTCGTCTCCCGTTCAAATACAATCAGCGCCCCCATGCGCAGCCGCTGCAAATTCATGCAGGCATCGGCCACGGCGTTGATGGCGCGGCGGGTTTGGCTGTTTTCTTCTTCCCGGTCCCGCCCGCCAAAGGGCAGATTTTTCCCGCTGCGGCCCACTTGTTCCAGGGCGCGGCGGATTTCCGGCTGGAAGATAACCAAAAAGGCCACCACCGTAAACTGGAAAAAGTAATTGAGCAGCTCGTTTAACATGGTCAAATCCAGGTACCATGCCATCAGGTACACCGCAACCAAAATGAGCAGCCCTTTTACCAGCTGACCGGCCCGGGTTTCCCGCACCAGTTTCACGGCGCTGTATATAATGAAGGTCACCACCAGAATATCCA
>CAJKJS010000341.1 GCA_905200265.1 uncultured Oscillospiraceae bacterium | reverse complement strand
TCGCTACCTCCACCTTGGCAAGGTGGCGCTCTACCAGATGAGCTACGTCCGCATACGGTTTTATGCGCTCTGTCAGGCGACGTGTGTTATTATAGCAAACCGCTTTTTATTTGTCAAGGGGATAACCGAAAAAAATTTTGTGTGTAAATCCTTCACATAATCAAAAGTTGTTCGGATATTCTTTTATAATAGTCTTAAGACCGAGAACTCGGTATAACTTTGTGCTGATACAAAGTATAAAAACGTTTTTCTTCTTCTGCATGCGCGTTTCTTCCTTTCTATTTTCATTTTTCGAAAAAGGAGGTTTCCTTCCTTGAACAAATATACCAAAATCAACAAACGCACGCTGGGCGAAAATTTGAAAGAGGCCCGGGTACGCAGAGGGTTATTGCAATCCGATGTGGCCCAAGCCCTCCATTTGGAACGCTCGACCTACACGTCTTACGAAATTGGCCGTACATCCCCCAGCCCGGAAACCCTGTTCCGGCTCAGTGAAATTTTTAATACGCCGGTCAGCATCCTTCTTTCCGGTGATTTTCCCCCTTTTACCGTAAGCGATTCCCATTCGGCTCCGTATTCCCCCGGGGTGACGGCCCCTCCCCTGGTTCACCGGTTGCAGCCGGATGAACGGGAACTGTTAACCCGCTACAAAAAACTGACGGCCGAGCAAAAAGCGCATCTATTGGATGTAACTCGTCAGATGGAAGAAGAATTTGAAAACGAAAAAGCGCAAGAATCCGGACAAACCGATAAAGAAACAGAAGGCTCTCCCCGCAATGACTGACAAAGCGGGAAGGGCCTTCTTCCCTGTTTAGGAAACTTTTTCCAGATTTTTCTTTTCGCTTTTCGAAAACTCCGCTTTTAATGCCCCCAGAATCGTTTGCTCTACATAGTCTTCCCCTAACTGGGTGTTGATGCACAGGTGATAGTTTTCCCCCTGCCCTTTCTTCTGGCCGGTATGGTAGCGATAATAGGACGAACGGTGCTGGTCTTCCCGGTGTACTTTCTCCCGGGCCCAGTCTGCCGTTTGCTGCTGTAGTTGCGCTACCCGTTCCACGCGGGCCGTAAAGGGGGCATGTAAGTAAACCCGCAGGCAATGGGGGATATCCCGCAAAATATAAGCGGCGCAGCGGCCTAAAATCACGCAGTTCCCCTTTTGTGCCAGTTGTTTCATCACGGCCGCTTCGGCTTCGAAAATGGCGTCTTTGGGCGCATCGCCATGAGGCGCTGAGGCATAAGCCTGATGGAAGAGGTCATATAGGAGGCTGTTTGTCATATTTTCTTCCTGCTGTTTGACAAAATCCGGGGAATACCCGGTGGTGCCGGCGGTCATTTGGATGATTTCGTTATCATAAAACTGGTACCCCAGTTTTTCGGCTAATGTTTTCCCAATGGCGCGCCCGCCGCTGCCATACTGACGGCTAATCACAATGCAGGGTGCGGTTTCGGTGCGGTTCGTTTCCGGTTTTTCCTCCGGCTTATGACCAAACAGCTTTGCATCCAGGTTTTTAAAAGCACGGCCAAACAACCGGGCGATAAATCCGACCAGAATGGCCGCGATGATGGTGCCCTCCCGCACGCCGTTGAGCGTACCGAAAAACAGGAACGACAGTCCCCCGGCGATGACCGTCATGGAAACATCGAACGCCACTTTGGTGGTGCCAAAATCGGTTTTCCATGTCTCACTCACCGCCCGCACAAAAGATTCTCCGGGCAGCATAGCTACATTGGCCAGCACTTCGGTGTACACGCCAAAGCCCAAAATCACACAGCCGATGAGCAGCGCCAGGAGCGAATACAGGTAGCTGTCCGGCTGCACAAACGACAGCATCAGCATGGTCAGATCGATAAAATACCCAAACGCAATGGAAATGGGGATTGGCAAGAAGTGTTCCAGCGGGAATTTTTTTCGCAGAATGAGCAGCTGCAAGAGGATAAGCAGA
Organism: uncultured Oscillospiraceae bacterium; assembly: GCA_905200265.1. Lineage (GTDB taxonomy): Bacteria > Bacillota > Clostridia > Oscillospirales > Acutalibacteraceae > Heritagella. The sequence goes on along the minus strand of CAJKJS010000341.1, from coordinate 477 downwards.
ACACTGAAGAAAATTGTAAATTCCCCTAACGTCATCGGCAGTTTTAAACTGAGCACATAGGGAATGGACGAAATGGGCGACGTGCCCAGGCTCGCCTTGGTAATCAGGCTGACGCCAAGGGAATTGATAAATAATCCGATCAAAAAACCAGGTAGCGCTTTCCTTTATTCATTCGGTTCCTCCTTTTGTAAATTGCGGAAAATCGCCTGCATCAGTTCCCTGCCCTTTTGGCATTCTTCCGGTGTAAAGCCGAAAAGGGCCTGCTGTTCCAGCTCTTCGAACGCCTGCTCCACATGTTTTTTCTGTTCTTCCCCGAAGGGCGTCAGGAAAATATGGTAGGTGCGGCGGTCACCGTGCAGCATTTTGCGCTGTACCATACCCTTTTCCTCCATGCGGTTGAGCACCGAAGTAAGCGACCCCGCTTCGATTTGACAGGCCGCGGCAATCTCTTTTTGGCTGGCGCCATTGTGATCTTTT
>CAJKJS010000340.1 GCA_905200265.1 uncultured Oscillospiraceae bacterium | reverse complement strand
AAGAAAACCAGTCAAAGGAGCTGAGTCTGTGAGAAAACGAATTGTCTGTCTGCTCCTGACAGGGTCGATTTTGTTAGGGCAGGCGCTGTTTCTGACAGGCTGTCAGGGAAGTGAGGAGTCGGCAGAACTTTCGGTAGAATCGTCCGAGAGCGTGTCGGAAAAACCGGCGGAATCCTCACAAGAGGGAGAACCTACGCCGTCGCCTACACCCAGTGCGACGCCAAAGCCCACTTCTACCCCCACACCCAGCCCGTCGGCAACGCCGACCCCATCGCCTACACCATCTCCCACTCCGGAAAGTACCCCTACTCCCACACCCACCCCTACCCCGAAACCGACTGCGACTCCGCAAAGTTCCGGTTCATCGGGCGGGTATGTGATTCCCACCATGCTGGGCAGTTCGTTTCATGCCGATCAGGCCAGTGGTTCGAATGGCGTATATATTGACGTTTCCCATGTAAGCGACGGATATGTAGCCGCTAGTGTCGTGAGCAGCAAACGATTAAAATTCCAGGTCGTATACGGCGATATGAAATATAACTATGATTTGCCTTCTGACGGAACTGCAACCGTTTTCCCGCTGCAAAGTGGCGACGGCACATACCAATTTCGTGTCATGGAAAATACCAGTGGTACCAAATATCGGGAGCTGTATGCGGTTACCCAAAGAGTTTCACTGAAAAGCCAGTTTCAGCCTTTTTTGCGGCCCAGCCAATATGTGAATTATAACGCATATAGTTCCTGTGTGGCCAAAGCCCGTCAATTGGCATCAACGGCCAGCAATGAAACGGAAGTGATTGCCGCTGTTTATGCGTACATTACCGAGAATGTTTCCTATGATTATAACAAAGCTGCCACGGTACAAAGCGGATATTTACCCAACCCGGATTCCACGCTAAGCAGCGGGACCGGCATTTGCTTCGATTACGCGGCACTGGCGGCTGCCATGCTGCGCAGCGTGGGGATTCCCACCAAGCTGATTACCGGATATGTGGCGCCCAACGATATCTACCATGCGTGGAATATGATTTATACCGAGGAAAGCGGATGGATCACCGTGGAAATTCAGACACCGGCTTACGGCTGGAGCCGAATTGATACAACCTTTGCTGCTACGGGTGCGGACGCAACATTTATTGGAAATGGCAGTAACTATACCACTCGCTACACCTATTGACAAGGGGGAAATGAATAATGGCACAGAAAGAAATGAATCCTCTGGCAGTCAGTGCTTTTTGTGAAAGTATGGCTATGATGCTGCAAAGCGGGATCAGCCCCGATGAAGCAGCGGGGTTGCTGGCGGAGGACAGCTGTGAAAATGACTTTCATGCGGCGGCCCTGGCGGTACAAAAGCCGCTGCTTTTGGGGGATACCCTGGCGTCTGCCATGAAACAAAGTGGCTTTTTCCCGCCGTATTGCTGTCAAATGGTGGCGGCCGGGGAAAAGGCAGGCCGCACAGAAAGCGTGCTGCGCAGCCTGAGCCGGTATTATGAAAGCCGCGACCGTATGAACCGCAAACTGCGTAGTGCAGTGGTGTATCCCATGGTGTTGCTGTTGATTATGGCGGCCATCTTGGCGGTGCTGTTGGCGGCTGTGTTGCCGGTTTTTTCTGGTGTGTATGAAAATTTGACGGGGGGCGTTGCCTCGTCGTCCTTTGCGTACATTCAGGTGTCCCAAATTGTTGGATGGGTGGCATTGGCGGTTACCTTGGTATTGGGGATCAGCCTGCTCATTGGGGCGGGTTTATCGCGCAGCCCCAAGGGACGGGACATTTTATCCCGCTTTTTTGAAAAGTTCCCTCTAACGGCGTCGGCTTCGGAAAAACTGGCAGTTAGCCGGTTTACCGATGCGCTTTCGATTTTTTTGGCCAGTGGACTGGATACCGATACCAGCATGGAAGCGGCGGCCGGTATGGTCAGCCACCGGGGTGTACAGAAAAAACTGGCGGCTTGTCGGGCCGATATGGAAAATGGCAAGGGACTAGCTACGGCCATTTATGAGCACCGGGTATTTGAACCTCTGTACGGCCGTATGCTCGTAAGCGGAGCCCGTAGCGGCAGTTTGGACCAGGTGCTTGCCCGGCTAAGCAAACTGTTTTCAGAAGATGCGGGGCACACCATTGACCGGCTGATTAACAGCATTGAACCGGTACTCACCGGTTTCCTCACGGTGGCCGTGGGTATCACGCTTATCAGCATTATGTTGCCGCTGATTGGCATTTTGGGTGCTATTGGCTAACGAAAAGGAGGAGTTCGGATGTATCACGACAAACCTCGTGTTCCTCTTTTAAAAAATGGTTGCGGCCGCTGGTCATTGTGCTCATACTCGGAGTGCTGTGCTGGGGTGGAATCCTGTGGCAGCAGAATGTTACACGGGATCTCGACCAACAGGCGGCCCAGCAACTAAAAGAAACCGTGCAGC
>CAJKJS010000339.1 GCA_905200265.1 uncultured Oscillospiraceae bacterium | reverse complement strand
CAAAAAGCCGTGCCATTCTTTCCCATAACAGCACCCGGCAAACAGACACCCAAATCGGGCAATTCCGTGAAACAGTGGAATAACCACGGCCAGAGTATCCATCTGTACCGGGATATGGGCAAAAGTCTGCCGGTGTTTGACGATCCATCCTGTTACAAGCCGATATACAACAATAAACCCTAGTAGCCCACCATATGCCACAAACGCGCTACGGCGTACATCAGCAAATGTAAGCGCACGACCTTCTTGCAGGCAGTTGGCAACTTCGACTAAAAAGCCGAAAAAACGTCCGCCTAATAGTAAGCCCAGTCCGGCCAATCCAAATTGCCAGCCAAACCAGCGCAGATCTTCGTCTTTTTTCAGCAGGACCACTACAAATGGAATTAAGGCTGCCACAATAGCCATTCCTGCAAAAAACAAATACGGGGGCACCTCTGCTATACGAGTCGTTTCAGTATATACGGTTATCATGCTTCAGTTCCCTGTTCGTTTTCAGCAGACGGAGACGAAGCCGGTTGTTCATTCACAGCCGGACGGGGTTTGCCGCATTCATCACAGAATTTGCCCCGATTGCCTTTTTGTCCGCATACACAGTTCCAGGTATCATCTTTTTTAGGACGGGGTTTACCGCAATTCTGGCAAAATTTCCCCCGGTTGCCCTTTTGGCCGCAATCGCAGTCCCAGGCATCCTCCTTTTGGGGACGGGGGTTGCCGCAATTCTGGCAGAATTTGCCCCGATTGCCCTTTTGGCCGCAATCGCAGTCCCATGTATCCTCCGGTTGGGGCTGCGGTTTGCCGCAGTTCTGGCAAAATTTGCCCCCATTACCTTTTTGTCCGCAGGCACAGTCCCATCCGGACAAAAGAGCCGATGGTGTTTCGGTCATCGTTTCCATCATAGGATTGAGCGCATCTTTTGTCATATGGATCACGCCGCCCATCATGCCGAGGCCCATTCCCAAATTGGCAATATCGGCCATACCGCCAGCGCCGCCCGCCGACGAATTGGTGGCGATACCCACGCCCACCTGCCGGGCCGTTTCCTGCTGGTAGGTATATCCTTTCATGCGCATTTCTTCGGCTTCTGCCTGGGCCTGCATGCGGTAGCTCTCCGCTTCGCCCTGAGCCCGCACCACTTTCATACGGGCTTCCGTTTCGGCGCGCAGCACCTGGCGCTCCATATCCACTTTTTCTCTTTCCAGGGCTGCCGTGCTGGTTTCTTTTTTAATCTGTTCTTCCCGCACATTCAGGAACCGGTCCGCATACTGCTGGCGCAGGCGGTTAAAGTTTTCGTCATCCGGCAAGACCACCGTAGTAACGAAAAACTCGGTCATTTCCAGGCCGTAATCGGCTAAGTACTCATTCAGGCTCTGGCGCAGCCCCTCGGAAAGCAACGTGAGCTGCTCATCGATTTCAAGAATATTGATCTGATTCTGCTTGATGATCTGAGGCAGGCGGCTTTTCACCTGGGTTAGGATCATCGGTTTAAACGAAGCCTGGAAGGACATCACACCGCTATCCTGGCTTTCCTGGCGCAGCCCCATGCTGGTGCCCACCATTTTCAGTACCAGTTTGCGGGAATCAATCACGCGTACATTGTACTGACCGCTGGCACCCAATTCAATATGCATACCGGTAGCCGGATCGAACAGCCGCACTTTACTGTCGGTTCCCCAGCGCAGTCCCATTTGCACGGCCATGTTGATAAAGTACACTTCCGAATGGAAGGCTCCTTCGGTCCCGGCCGGGAGCTTATAAAACTCGTTTAAAATCGGCAGCTTTTCAGTTTCCAGTGTATAACGGCCCGCGGGGAACAAATCCAGCGCCCGGCCGTTGCGGAAAAGCAAAGCTTCCTGGGATTCATGAACGATCAATTGAGAACCCAGGTTAAAATCTTCCAGCGGATGCTTCCACACAAAAACCGTGTTATCGCCTTCGTATTTAATCAGGCTGGCAACGCCCGCTTTGGCAACTTTGGATTTTCCCAATTGCTGCTGTACATCCACTACCGTGTCGCACAACGGGCAGGTATATGTCGCCGTGCTGCGGTCTGCCGACAGCGTACAGGCGCAAGTCGGGCATGTAAACGAAACCACGGTTTTCCCGTCGCCCACGTTGAGCTTTTCTTTACAAACAGGGCATACAGCGGATTTTGCTTTCGACTGATCATACACAATGGTATTGCCGCAATGAGGGCATACTTTGGTGGTAACTTTATCCGTCTTTACATGGATGGTATACCCGCAATCACAATCGATGGTTCTTTTTGTAAAGAAGAAAAACCTTTTTTGCGTCATATGATATTTGCCACAGTTCGGGCATTCAATGACAAAACCGGCCATATTCTTCCCCTCTCCCTTCTTTTCGTTCCCATTCTGCCCCTTGTAAATGCGTTCCCACCGAATATGCAAAAGTCTTTCTTCCGGTTGATGGAAC
>CAJKJS010000338.1 GCA_905200265.1 uncultured Oscillospiraceae bacterium | reverse complement strand
CATTTTGCTGCTTTTTTATTGTATGGCACAAAGCCGTGCCTTGTGAGAAGGAACCGGCAGGCCGAAAAAAATTTACGCAAATCTTTGATTTTCCGGGTATCATGGCTTATAATAGATTCGATCAAACTTGTTGCTACTAACTTTTAAAAAAGGAGTTTTTGCGTTTATGGAAACCAAAAATTTGCTTGATACATGCCATCGTATTCATTTTGTGGGCATTGGCGGCAGCGGGATGTGTCCCATTGCTGAAATTTTATTTCACCGGGGATATACCATTACCGGTTCTGACATGAACGAGGGCGACACCCTTGACCGGGTACGCTCATATGGCATCAAGGTGTACATGGGGCACTGGGCCGAAAATATTGAAGGCGCCGATCTGGTCGTTTATACGGCTGCTGTCAAAAGCGATAACCCCGAATTACAAGCAGCGCGTGAAAAAGGGATTCCGTGTGTAGAGCGCTCCATCATGCTGGGCCTGCTGGTAGACCGGTATCCCGATTCCATTGCGGTTTCCGGTACCCACGGCAAAACGACCACCACGGGCATGATTACCACCCTGTTCTTAAAAGCCGGACGGGACCTGAGTTGTGTGATCGGCGGCAAACTACCGCTCATCGGCAGCAACGGCCGGGCCGGTAAGAGTGATGCCATGGTGTGCGAAGCGTGCGAATATGTGGACACCTTCCTGCATTTGCATCCGGCGGTTTCCGTGATTTTAAATATTGATAACGACCATTTGGATTACTTTGGTACCCTGGAAAATATTATCCGCTCTTTCCACCAGTTCGCCAGCCAAACCAGCCGGCTGTTGGTGATCAATGGGGACGACGCGAACACCCACAAGGCGGTGGAAGGGTTAACCCATGCTTCGGTGATTACCTACGGATTCTCGGAAGATAACCGTTTCTCCGCCCGAGAGATTCAGGATATTCCCGGCGCCCGGGAACAGTTTGTCATTTACAAAGATGGCAAACCGTTCTGTCCGGTTTCGCTGTCCGTGCCGGGACGGCATAATATCCTCAACGCTCTGGCCGCCGCTGCGGTGGGCGATTTCTTTGGCATCACGCCGGATCAGATCAGCGAAGGGCTGCACGCCTTTACTGGGGTACACCGCCGGTTTGAAGTACTGGGCGAGTTCCAGGGCGTAACGGTGGCCGACGATTTTGCCCACCACCCCACGGAACTGACCGCATCGCTTACCGCTGCCATGCACATGGGATTTTCGCAGGTTTGGGCCGTTTTCCAGCCCCACACCTATTCCCGCACGTATCTCCTGCTGGATGACTTTGCCAAGGCGCTGCAAATTCCTGACCACGTTGTGATGACCGAAATTTTGGCGGTACGGGAAGAAAACACCTACGGCATTTACACCCGCGATCTGGCGGCCAAAGTCCCTGGTAGCTGCTGGTTCCAGAGCTTTGAAGAAATTGCCGATTATGTTATGAAAAACGCAAAACCCGGCGATTTGATTTTGACTTTGGGCGGCGGAGACATTTACAAATGCGCCAACCTCATCGTAGAAAAATATAAAGCACAAAACGCATGATTCTATTTCGCACCGGCCGCTTTCCGATCAGGCGGCCGGTGCTATTTTCTTTAAGGGACGGCTGTCTTGACTCTGCTAAGGCCCGTATGGTATGCTGAAAAAAAAGAAGGGAGACTTTTTATTATGTTTCGATTTGCTGTGATGGGGGCTGGCGGTATTGCACGCCGTTTTTGCAAAACCGTCAACGCCATGCCAGACTGCACCCTATGTGCCGTATCCTCCAAAAGCGCCCAGCGCGCACAGGAGTTAGCTAAGGAAGCGGGTGTGCCCCACTTCTATGCCGACTATGAAGAAATGCTGCAAAAAGAAAAGCCTGATGCCGTGTACATTGCTGTAACACCCCACGATCATTTTCGGCTTTCCATGCTGTGTTTGCAGTATCAAACCCCGGTACTCTGTGAAAAAGCGATGTTCCGCAACAGTGAAGAAGCGAAAACGGTCTTTGATCTGTCGGAAAAATCCGGTGTGTTTACGATGGAAGCCCTGTGGAGCCGGTTTCTGCCATCCATTCAAACAGCGAAAACGTGGCTTCACGAAGGCCGGATTGGAAAACCGATTTTTTCCCGCTTTTCTATTGGCTTTGCGGCTCCCAAAGATCCCACCAACCGGTACTACTGTGAAGCATTGGGTGGCGGCGCTGCGTATGATGTGACTGTATACGCCTGGCAATTGCACACCTTCCTGTTCCCGGAAGAACCCGTTGAAGAGTCTGTACAGGTTCTGTGGAGTGACACGGGCGTCGACATTCATGAACATGTCGCCCTTCACTACCCCTCGCTGCTAGCTTCGCTGGAAGGTTCTCTTTTGTATGACTGCGATGAAGTGTGGACCATTTTCGGTGAAAAAGGCCGGCTGGTTCTGCCCCATCCCCACTATTTTAACCAGCTGTATTTGCAAGATC
>CAJKJS010000337.1 GCA_905200265.1 uncultured Oscillospiraceae bacterium | reverse complement strand
CTGTTACTAATGACTGTAGGTTTACTGCCTCAAACCAATTGGGGGAATCCGACCGCCACAACGCTTATTTCCTTTTCCTGCGCCATGCAGGTAGAATCGTTCCGCAAAATCGGCGGATCGGTATATGCTACCACCATGTGTACGGGTAATTTACGCAGTGGGACATCGCACCTCGCTTCGCTTCTGCTGCGCCGAGAAGCAGGCGCCGGGCGGAAGGCACTGCGTTATTTTGTGATTATTGCCGTCTTTATGACAGGGGCCGCCTGTGGCACCGGTGCCGCCACGATTTGGGAGATACGGGCTGTTTGGATCGCCTGTTTGGTACTGCTTTGCGTATTTTTCCTCCTGTTCTGCCGGCCTTTGCAGGAAGAGTAAAAAAAGGAAAAGAGCGCTTTTTGGTTTCGAGTGAACGGAAAAGCGCTCTTTTCTTGACTTTTTTTCTGCCTCTTTTTATACTGGCCGTAAGAGGACACGGCCTATAGGCCAATATGAAAGGGGACATAAACGTATGAAAAACACTTTGCGGCTAGCGCTCGTACAGTGCCCGGCTCAATCGTATGAAGAAAGCGGTTCTTTTTTGAAAACGGTAGAAAATAATCTTCAGCGGACTACCGGCTATATCGCAGAGGCTGCCCGGCAGGGCGCCGATCTTGTGGTGTTCCCGGAACTGTGGTCTCACAGCTATGCTGCCCCCTATCCTGGGGCTTTTGATGAGCCTTTCGCTCCTTCATTTGCTGCCGAACGGCGGGCTTTTGTGGAATCGGCCGTTTCGTTTGACAGCGCGTATGGCCATACTCTGCAAACCAGCTGTGCCACTCATCGAGTAGGTGCACTGGTCACAGCTCTGAGCCAAGGCACAGAAAAGCCGCACAACACCGCCTGGTTGATCGGCCGCGACGGGCAACGGCTATTGACCTATCACAAGGTGCATACCTGCTCATTTTCCATGGAAGCGTTAATGGCGCCAGGCGACCGTTTTGTCACTGTTGATTTTGATGGCATAAAAATCGGTGTGATGATCTGTTTTGACCGGGAATTTCCTGAAAGTGCCCGGGAACTGATGCTGCAAGGGGCTGAAGTGATTTTGGTACCCAATGCCTGTGGCATGGACCCGGCGCGGCTTTCTCAGCTTTCCACCCGCGCTTTTGAAAATATGACGATCATGGCCATGGCCAATTATCCCGGTCCTGGATGGGGAAGATCCTGTGTGTTCACCCCTCAGGTTTTCACTCCCGACGGCGAACCAAAAGACAATTGCCTATTTTTAGCCGGTGAAGAAGAAGGGCTCTTTTATGTTGACCTGGATATACCCGCCCTGCGTTCTTGGCGGCAGCACGAAGTATGGGGCAGCGCCTACCGCAGACCCCAGGCATACCGCCAACTGACAGGACGGTAATACTTGGTTTACGCCATGGTACGCAGCATAGCTTCGGTCACTTCATACTGAACAGGACGCCCCGCCAGCAGGTTTTCGTACTGGGTATATACGGTTTCGCCCATACGGAAAACCTCTTTTTGCTGGCTGCCTGCCCGGTGCGGGGTAATCAGAATGTTTTCGCACTGCCAAAGGGGGCTATCCGCTGGAAGAGGTTCCTGGGGGTCCGTCACATCCAGTAAGGCCGTACGGCCTGGTTCTTCCCGCATGGCACGTACCAGATCATCCACCACGACCTGAGCGCCCCGCCCCGTATTGATAAAAGTAGCGTAGGGGCCCATTTGGGAAAACAAATGATAATTTAGCATACCCCGGGTTTGAGCATTATTGGCCAGGTGGTTAGAAACCACCTGGCACCCGGCAAATAGGGGTTCCAGTTCCACTTTGCGAACGCCCAGCCGTTTGGCCTCCTCTTCGGGCAAAAATGGATCATACACCCAAATCTCCACCCGGAATGGCCGCAGCAGTTCAATGACCTTTTTCCCTATCATACCAGCCCCCAGCAGCCCTACCCGAGCACCGTAGTTCCCATCAAAGTGGTCGCCAAACGCGGCCGCTTTTTCATAACCATCCCGGCGATACCGGCGGGACAACTGGAAAAATCCCTTGTTGCTCAGCAAAATTTGGGCCAGGGTAAATTCCGCCACTGGCACGGCATTTGCGGCCCAGGCAGAAAATACACGCACCCCGCTTTTCAGAAAAGGCCGGGCAAAATACTGCACGGTACCAGCCCCATAAAAGACGGCCTGCAAATTGGGCAATAAAGTACCAATTTCGTTCTCGGTCAGCTGCGCCATCCCCCATGTGGAAAACAGCCATTTCACGCTGGGCCGTGGACCGCCATCACGCAGCTGTTGGGTGGTAAGCACCAGGCTTTCGGCCCGCTGTTCCGGCGTAAAAGCTCGCATTAGGGGTTCAATTTCATCACAGACAAATAATTTTTCCATGGTAGGCTCCTTTTCGTTTTTCCAAGCACTCTTCTTCAAAACTCCAAAAAGGGCCGCGCTGCTTTTCCCAGCAGTGCGGC
>CAJKJS010000336.1 GCA_905200265.1 uncultured Oscillospiraceae bacterium | reverse complement strand
TTCTTTCTTCTTTTTTGCGGGGATAGGAGTGGAAGGTTCTTCCCGTTTAGCCCATTCCGGAGGTGGGGTGGTGTCTTTCTTTATCTGTTTAGCGTAAGCTTTGCTGCGCGCTACGGATTGTTCCCACTTGTAGTTGCCATATAAAGGTTCTTTACAAGCAGGTGGCTGTTTTTTTCCGGATGGAGTCCCGCAAGTCGGGCACTCTTTTCCACGGTACCGGGTTCCACAGTATTGACAGATCATATGAACTCCTTTTTCGATCGGCAGCGGCAGCAAATTTTGAAAAACGGCGGCTTTTGGCCGCCGTTTTTACAAGGACTTTACTGCTTGGATGATGTCTTTTTCGCAGGGGCTTTTTTGATGGTGCGCTTTTTCGCCGTTGTCGTTTTGGCGGTTGTTTTTGTAGCAGCCTTTTTGCGCGCGGGCTTTTTCTTTTCAGGTACCCGTGTCATGGTAAAGATATGCGCACCGAAGGGGGGAACATGCACAGTGAAGGAATAATCCATGCCGTTGTGCGGCGTATCGGTGCAAACAATGGGGTCGCGGTTCACAACGCCGCTACCACCGTAAACGTCTTCATCACTGGAAAGAATTTCTTTGATATCTTTCACAGGGAAGGGCAGGGCAAACCGGTATTCCGGTTGATCCATACCGTATGTGTTCATCACAAAGCCAATGACTTCGTTACCGTTCATACGGATATAGGAATACGTGCCGTCATCCAGGTTGTCGGCTTCTGTCCAGCGGAAGCATTCGGAATTGTATTCTCCGATGTACAAAGGCTTCGACGTCGTATAAATTTCATTCAGACGCTGCATGTACCGGTGGAATGCATCGTGCTGCGGGTAAGAAAGCAGCATCCAGTCGCATTCCTGATGTTCATCCCATTCACGCAGTTGTCCCAGATCGTTGCCCATGAAGTTGAGCTTTTTACCGGGGTGGGTGTACATGTAGGCATACAGTAACCGGGCCTGAGCGAATTTTTCTTCATATGTACCGAAGATCTTATCCACAATGGTCTTTTTGCCATGTACCACTTCGTCATGCGAGAACGGCAGCAAAAACAGCTCCGAGTAGAAATAATACATGGAGAATGTGAGCATATTGTGATGATCTTTCCGGTCATAGGGGGCAATGGCAAAGTATTTGAGCGTGTCGTTCATCCAGCCCAAATCCCATTTATAGTCAAACTCTAACCCGTCGTATTGAGCCCGAGCGGTGACTTTCGGATAGGACGAGCTATCTTCAGCGATCATCATAACGCCGGGATGGCGCTGATGAATCCCAACGTTCAGCCCGCGGATGAAGGTCATGCCGCCCATATTGACGCCGCGATCGGAATTGCCCATCCAGTAGATGGCATTGCTGACAGCATCCACCCGCAGACCATCTACATGGAACAAATCGACCCAGAAGTTAGCGGCCGATTGCAGGAACGAGCGCACTTCGTTCTTTTCAAAATCGAAGTTGCAGCTGCCCCACTGGCTGTAAGCAATATCGCTGGCGGTGTATTCGTACAGACGGGTGCCGTCGAAATTGGCCAAAGCAAATCCATCGGGGACAAAATGAATCGGAACATAGTCCATGATAACGCCGATATTATTGCGATGCAGCTCATCGATCAGTTCCATCAGTTGTTGTGGCGTACCGTAACGGGATGTAACGCTAAAGAACCCACTGATCATGTATCCCCAGCTGCCGTCAAACGGGTGCTCGGCTAAGGGCATGAACTCCACATGCGTATAATGGTTTTCTTTTAGATACGCAATCAGATTGTGAGCAATTTCCGTATAAGTATGCCACCCCTGATCTGGCCGGTTTTTGTCGGTATGGGGTTTCATTTGCCAGGAGCCAAGGTGAATTTCATAAATATTTAGCGGATCGTCATGTCCCAACCGGCGGCGGCTAATCCAGTCCTCATCGCGAAAACGGTAATTGGTGATGTCACACGTAACCGAGGCGTTTTCTGGACGCAGCTGGCTGCGAAACGCATAGGGATCGCTGCGAAATGTCACCTGTCCATCCTGTTGGAAAATGCGGTACCGGTACATCATACCGTTCCAGGCGTCCGGGGAAAAATATTCATAGACTCCGTAGGGGGTAATCCGTTCCATTTCTGCCATATCGCCGTTCCAGCCATTCATTTCCCCGGCGACTTGTACCTTAGTAGCATGGGGAGCCCACACGCGAAATACCCAGCCAGCTACCTGATCACGAGTTTCAGGATGGGCACCGAAGTATGTATAGGCGTTAAAGCAGGTACCATCCAAATAGTCCGAAAGCAACTGTTTGTAACTCATTTTCTCTGTTTCCTCCCTGAGAATACGTCGGGCAGTCCCGAGGTACTCGATTCCTATCTTAAATTTTACAGCTGAACGTCAAAAATGTCCAGTAATTGTTTTGTAAAAATCCGCTTTCTGCATAAAAAGACAAGGAAAATTACACAAAATACCCACAAAAGAAAAC
>CAJKJS010000335.1 GCA_905200265.1 uncultured Oscillospiraceae bacterium | reverse complement strand
GCGTGCTGGATAAATGCCGCAGCGTCTATGAAAAGCTGTGTGACCGCTTCCGTGTGAAGTTGGATGATTCCGACCAGACTCCCGGTTGGAAGTTCAGCCAGTACGAAATGCAGGGTGTGCCGCTGCGGCTGGAACTGGGCCCGAAGGATATGGAACAGAACCAGTGTGTGCTGGTGCGCCGGGATAATGGCGAAAAGTATACGGTTTCGCTGGATGGACTGGAAGAAACCATCGAAAAATTCCTCCAGGATGTGCACGACAATATGTATCAGAAGGCGCTGAAAAACCTGGAAGAAAAGACCTATACCGCTACGAATCTGGACGAATTCCTCACCATTGCCAAAGAAAAGCCCGGCTTTATCAAGGCCATGTGGTGCGGGGATGAAGCGTGCGAAGATAAGCTCAAAGAGCTGACCGGCGGCGTGAAGTCCCGTTGCATTCCGTTTGTGGAAGACCACGTGGGCGATGTGTGCGTGTGCTGTGGCAAACCGGCCAAACACATGGTGTACTGGGGCCGTCAGTACTAAGAAATCCCATACAGAAAGCGAAAAAAGGAACCCCGCCGGTGGGCGGAGTTCCTTTTTTGTTTCGGCGAAAGAAAGAAGGAATCCGGTATGATCGATCAGAAACAGGGAGTGGCCGTTGTAACAGGGGCCGGCAGCGGCATTGGACTCGCCATTGCCCGGCGCCTAAAAAACGAAGGCTATACGGTCTATAATCTCAGCCGCCACCAGGGGCAGGCAACCGATATCCGGTTTTATCCGTGTGATGTAACCCGTAAGGAGCAGGTAAAAGCCGCGCTTGCCCATGTGATCAAAGAACAGGGGCGTATTTCTATACTGGTGTGCGGCGCCGGTATGGGGATTAGTGGCGCGGTGGAATTTATCAGCGAAGAGGACGAAAAACGGCAGATGGAAGTAAACCTCATGGGGGCCATGCGTTGTGCCCGGCTGGCGGCTCCCTACATGCGGGAGCAGGGAGAGGGCAAAATTCTGTTTCTCTCTTCCCTGGCAGCGGTATTTCCCATTCCGTTCCAGGCCCACTATGCCGCCGGGAAAGCAGCCATCAATGTGTTTTCCGACGCACTGGGTATGGAACTAAAGCGGTTTTCGGTGCAGTGCTCGTGTCTGATTATCGGGGACGTGAAAACCGGCTTTACGGCGGCCCGGCGTAAAAACCAAACCGGCGATCAACTATACGGCGGGGCTATTGGCCGGTCGGTAGCGCGTATGGAGCACGACGAAGAAAACGGCATGAGCCCCGAGGTTGTCGCCAAAGTGGCCATCCGTACCCTGCGCCGCCGGCGTATGCCATCGCAAAGACCGGTGGGGGCCGGGTGCATGTTTTTATATCAGTTACTTCGCTTTTTGCCCCACCGCATGGTTTTATCCCTGCTCTACCGGCTGTACGCCCGGTAAGGTTACGAGAGACGCATGGCGTCCCATACGGTTTCCATATCAGAAACCAGTTTCATCTGGGTGCGGCAGCGCAGCCGGTTCTGGTCGGGAAAGTCGATATGAAAATACGTGTCCCCCAGCAGGTAATCGGTCAAAAACCGCAGCCCGCATTCCAGCGTCATGAGCTTAGCGCCCCAACGCAGGGAATCGGTTTCGGCCTGGCTCAGCGCCGTGCCGCTCTCGGCACAGGCCGATAGGTACTGATCGGCAAATACCTCGTAAAGATGTAAGTCAAACTGCACCTTTTGTAAATCGGGTTCATCTTCGGCGCAGTGGTTAGCGCCAAACCGAATGGCGTCCCCGAAATCGAACGCACAAAGCCCGGGCATGACGGTATCCAGGTCGATGACGCACAGTTCCCGCCCGGTGGTGGCATCGAGCAGCACGTTATTGAGCTTTGTGTCATTGTGGGTGACGCACAGCGGCAGCTCGCCCCGGCGTTGCCCATTCAGGAGCACACCGGCCTGCTTTTCTCTTTCCAGATAAAAGGCGATTTCGTCTTGCACCAACGCTGCCCGGCCCAAGGGGTCCTGTGTGACCGCCTGATGGAACGCTTCGTACCGGCGGGGCGTGTCGTGAAAATGGGGGATAGATTCCGTGAGGGTATGAGCGGGAAAATCCTGGAGCCGCCCGCGAAACCGCCCGAAAGCCCGGGCGCAGGCGGCAAACTGCCCGGCATTTTCACAGGTTTGCAGGCACAGGGAATTTTCGATAAACCGGTATACCCGCCAGGCGTCGCCGTTTGGTTCCCGGAAAAACGGGTCTCCGTTTACCGTAAAACGCAGGGAAAGCGTTTCCCTTAGCGGGTCGCCTCCTTCCAGTAGGATGCGCCGGGATAAATACGCTGTCACCCGCTGGATGTTCTGCATTAAAGCGGCCGGGTCAGGGAAAACGGATGTATTGATCCGCTGCACAATATACCGGCTGCCATCCGGTTCGGTTAATCGAAATGTGCGGTTAATATGGCCCTGCCCGAAGGGCTCCGGCAAACAATCGGGGGAAAAAGCAAAGGC
>CAJKJS010000334.1 GCA_905200265.1 uncultured Oscillospiraceae bacterium | reverse complement strand
TTTCCTACACAGGGGGCGTTTTGTCTATTGTCCGTTTTTACTGGTTCGGTTCATTCCCGGAGGGCTTTTTTTATAAAGTTTCGGCTTTTAAGATGAGTGCTTTACGCCGGTCCCGAATGGCTCTTGCAAAATCTTCTCCGCCGCGAATAGGGGAAAAGAACAGCATGCCCCCGCCCGAAAGATGTTTATCGTGGGTATCGCTGCCACCGGTGATAGGCAAGTGGTGCTGCCGGGCAAATTCCACGGCCCGGCGGTTAAAAACAGGTTTGGCATTTCCGGTGTTGATGCCCTCTATTGCATGAACATAGTCGGGGTATGGCTGGATACGAGGCAGGTAGGAGGCTTCCCGGAATGGATGGGCCTGTACGACCACCCCGCCGGCCCGGTCAATTTCAAAAAACTGCTCTTCTACGCTCCAATCCACGACTTGCGGATGAGAAAGCAGCCAGTTTTCATCCAGCCCATAAATCAAAAAATCAATGCCATAATAACTCGATTCCCATCCGAAAAACACATCTAAGCCCAGCTTCCGGCCAGCTTCCCGGGCATGATGATACCCTAAGCAAAAACGGTGTACCCATTCCTCCCAAGGCAGGGTGCGCGGCACGGCCGTGTTCCCATAGTAAAAATGGTCGGTGATAAATAACCCGTTGTATCCCGCTTTTTTGTAGGCCCGGCAGAGGTCGGCTCCTCGAATATGCGAGCAGGCGCTGCCTTCCATGGTGTGCGCGTGTGTCTCCAATTTATACATGATGATCCATCCTTCCTTTTTCATTGTAGCATAGCAGGGAAAAGAAGACAATGCCGGGAAAGTAAAAGGAGTTATGGGAAACTGGCAGAATCCATCCTCTTTTTTTGGCGAGCATTTTAAGAAAAGAAGGGCGGCATTTTCGTCTTGATGTGCTATACTAAGGGCGAAACCCTGGGAAATCTGTAACCGATAGACCCAGGCAGAAAGGAGAGACACAGGAGGATGAATGATCAGCTGAAAACAGGGATGCATTACTGGTATAGTTCGTGCGAACGACCGGGTGAACGGGCCTGGTACCGGAAGTATTTTCCGATTTGCCATCAGGCACAGCCGGGCCCCCTTTTACCGGAAGCGCAAGGAGAAGAGGTCCATGTGCGGGTATCCGACAAACCAGGGGATGCTGTTTTGGGAATGGGCACCTCGATGGAAGAAACCAGCCTTTATAACCTGCGCCGTATGCCGCAGGAGAAGCAGCGCGCCATTCTGCGGGAATGGGTGGACCCAAACAAAATGGGGATGTCGGTATTCCGGCTTACCATTGGTACGGCGGATTTTACGGCCCAGGAGTTTTATTCCTATTACGATACACCACCTACGGGTGAGCCCGATTGGGATAATCAAAGCGGACAAGGCTTTTCTATCGAGAAAGATGAACAGTTTGGAATCATATCCTGCGTGCAAATGCTCATGGAAGAAGCTGCAAACGTCGGTGTCACGCCGTTTTTCTTTGCTTCCCCTTGGTCACCTCCGGGCTGGATGAAGGAGCCCACGCGCAAAAGCAGCCATTATAAACAGAATGACGCAAAACTCAAAGGGGGACGTCTGGACAGCCGCTATCTGCCAGCGTATGCTCGCTATCTTACGCGCTATTTGGAAGAGTACAAAAAACGCGGTATTTCGATATCGGCGCTCACTTTACAAAATGAGGCACTGTTTGAAACGTGCTACCCGTCCTGTTTGGTTTCACCGGAACAGGAGGCCGCTCTGTGCCAGTTACTCCGGCAGGAAATAGCGAGCAGCGAAATCTTGCAGGAACCGGTTGCCCTGTGGCTGTTTGACCATAACTTTGCGCAGGCCACAGAGTATATTGAGCGGGCTATGCAGGCCGGTGCCATGCCAAATTGTGACGGATTTGCCCTGCACGATTATGACGGGGAACCGGAAATAATGGAATCCTTGATGGCTCAATATCCGGGAAAAAGATGGTACATGACAGAACGGGCGCTGTGGGGCGCTGCGGGGGCTGCGCGTATTTTGCGATATTTTGCAGCCGGAGCCGGCACCTATGTGAACTGGGTTAATTTGCTGGATACCAATGGCCAAACCCACCAGTGGCCGGGGAAACCGGGTCCCACCTTTATGCTGCAAAAGGCAGAAGAACCGTCGGAAATCCGTCGATTGCCGGAATACTACTGGTTGTCGCTTTTAGGGCGTGCCATTCGTCCGGGAGACCGTTTGCTGCCTTGTGAAAGTGCGGAAGTGGGTGCGGCCGCTTTCATCAGTCCTGATGGAAAGCAGAAAAAGATTCTTCTAGTGAATACCGGCACACAGGAGAAAGTGGTGGCGGTACACCTGACAGATCGTGTAGCACGGGTTTTGCTTCCTGCCCAGCATGTAGGAGCGCTGTGGGTGACCGAATAAGGAGAATTTTGTATACCTGGCATTTGTATACCTGGCAATAACTTAGGAGTTGTTGCCAGGTATATATGTAATTTCGGTTATTTC
>CAJKJS010000333.1 GCA_905200265.1 uncultured Oscillospiraceae bacterium | reverse complement strand
GTTACCGTCCGCTTTTCTTTATGAACCACGGCGAAAGGAGCCACCCCCATGATCGAAATTAGCAAAATGGGCTTTCAATACAGCGGCAGCGACCGTATGGCGCTGCGGGACATCAACCTCACCATACAAGACGGAGAGTTTGTGGGTTTGATCGGCGTTTCGGGTGCCGGTAAAACCAGCCTGACGCATACGCTTACCGGTATGATTCCCCACCATTATAAAGGGGATTTTTACGGTAGCGTACGGGTAAACGGGCTGGATACCGTGGAGTGCCGAGGCGAAGATCTCTATCGAATTGTGGGCAGCGTGTTCCAGGATATTGACAGCCAGATGGTGGCTTCCGTTGTGGAAGATGAAATTTTATATGGGCTGGAAAACTTTGGTTTTTCCCGGGAAGAAATCAGCGAACGGCTGGAGAATGTACTGGATACATTGGGTATTCGCGATCTTCGGTACCGGGCGCTGTCGTCCCTATCGGGTGGACAAAAACAAAAAGTGGCCATTGCGGCTATTGTAGCGCTCCGACCTCAGATTATCGTGTTGGATGAACCTACGGGCGAACTCGATCCCGAAAGCAGTTTGCAAATTTTCCGCCTGTTGCGGCAACTCAATGAGCAATTTGGCATTACGGTGCTGATTGTAGAACAAAAGATCATGCTGCTGTGCGAATATGTAGACCGTATGATTGTGATGAACGAAGGGGCCATTGTATTTGATGGCCCGGCCCGGGATGTGGTTCGTCATACGCCTACATTCGAAGAAATTGGTATCAATGTGCCTCGGGTGGTTACCCTGTGCGGGCAACTACAGAAAAAAGGGCTATACAATGGACAGGTGCCGCTGAACGTTGAGGAAGGCGAAAAAATGGTAAGGGAGGTGCTGCGCGATGGCCGCCATGCTGGAATTTGATCATGTGCACTTTGGATATGGCAGGGCGGTGATCCTGCCGGACCTGAGTTTTACTATTGAAAAGGGCGATATGGTGGCGCTGATTGGCGCCAACGGCGCCGGGAAATCCACCGTCAGCCGGTTGTGTAACGGGCTGTTATTGCCCAGTAAAGGCCATGTACGGGTGAGCGGCATGGATACCAAAAAGGTACGCACCAGTGCTTTGGCCAAAAAGATTGGCTTCCTGTTCCAAAATCCCGATCGCCAGATCTGCAAAAATACTGTGTATGAAGAATTGGCGTTTGGCCTGCAAGTACAGGGTGTCAGCGAAGAGGAACAAAAAGAGCGAGTGGAAAAAGCGTTGGAAACTTTCCATCTCGACCCCAAGTGGGAACCGTTTACCCGATCCCGCGGCGAACGGCAGCGCATTGCGCTGGCGTCGGTGCTGATCCACGAACCGGAGCTTATTATTTTGGATGAACCTACCACAGGACTGGATTATCGGGAATGCACCGAAATTATGGAGTATGTAACCGCCTTAAACCGGGAAAAACAGATCACGGTGCTGATGGTTTCCCACGATATGGAACTGGTACAGAGTTATGCTAGCCGCGTTCTCGTACTGTCTGGTGGACAGTTATTGGGTGACGGCCCAGTTCGACAAATTATGAAAGATGAAAAAACGCTGCATGCGGCCAAAGTAAGACCAGCCCAAATTCCGGCGCTGGCTTTGCGGTTTGGCGACCAGTTTGCCGATGTGTATACGGTGGAAGATATGGTAGCAGCCCTGGAAAAGGAGCGTGGCTGATATGGGCAATATTTTGGAATTTGTGCCGGGTGATTCCTTTTTACACCGGCTAAACCCCATTACAAAAATTGTATTGGCTTTTCTGTTTTGCATTTGCAGCCTGCTTTCCAATAACCTGCTGATTCAGGTGGGGCTGTTGGCCTTTTTACTGGTGATAGCATTTGTGGCGGGCATCGGCGAAAAAGCCATGGGTCTTCTGCGCACGCTGCTGTTTTTCTGTATTTTAATGATTATTCTACAGCTGATTTTTATGCGTGGCGGGGTGGGATATCTGGTCCTGCCCGGAGGATTTCCACTGGTAACCAGCGATGGCCTTTATTATGCGGCGCTGTTTACCTTGCGGATTATCAACGCGACATTGCCCCTTTTGATGATGTTTGCCATTACGCAAATGAATGACCTCACAAATGCCATGGTGAACCGCTTGCACGTGCCGTACCGGTATATGTTCATCCTAACAACGGCATTCCGGTTTATCCCCATTTTGGCCGGGGAATTTCACGATATTATGGATGCCCAAAAAGCCCGGGGCGTGGAATTCGATACGCGCAACATCTTTAAAAAGATTGGACTGATTGTGCCGCTGTGTGTGCCGCTGCTGGTTTCGTCCGTCAAAAAGGTGGATAGTGGCGCCGTGTCGGCCCAGGTGCGGGGATTCTCCCTGCGGACAAGAGGGGCGGGGTACAAAGCGTATCCCTTCCGGTTAGGGGACCTGATTGCTCTATTGCTGTTAGCCGCTATTATTGTGTTGCTGGTCTTTTTCGGTTAATGTAAAGACAAAAATCCCCGCCTTTAT
>CAJKJS010000332.1 GCA_905200265.1 uncultured Oscillospiraceae bacterium | reverse complement strand
TTTCCCTTCATTATGCATGCAAATAGCCGCCGAAAAACTTTTGCCGCCCGGCGCTGCACACACGTCGGCCACTTTCTCCCCGGCTTTTACGCCGGAAAGCTGTACACATAATTGGGATGATAAGTCTTGAATGAAAAACAGCCCCTGCTTATATAACGGGTTTTCTCCCACGCTGCCGGTTCCCTCCAACACCACAGCGCCGGGCACAGAAGGAACTGAATGGGCCTGTATGCCATTTTGCTCCGCCAGTTGGATAAATTCATCCACCGTTACACGGGTCTCATTGACCCGACCGAAAAGCGGTGCCTTCTGACTAAGCGAAACCGCCATCTGTCCGGCTAACGCACGGCCATAGTTTTTGTCCCAAAATGCCAGTAATTCTTCAGGAATTCCATAGCGCAGGGATTGTGCCCATCGCGATGAATCAGCAGAATCCGGGAGAACCCGTGTATGATGCCCACGCAGCAGCGAACGAAGTATTCCATTGACAAAACCACTGGCACGGGCATACCCATGGCCTTTCACCCAGTTGACGGCTTCATTGACAGCCGCGGAATCCGGCACACGGTCCAGAAAATAAATCTGATAGACGGCCATGCGAAGGGTTTCCCGTACAGGCAAATCCAGTTTTAGAAGGGGCTTTTTGCAATAAGGAGCCAGTAGCCAGTCAAGCACCAGCCGTTTTTCCAGCACCCCATAAAACAGGGTGGAAGCAAGTGCCGCTTCCCGATGATCAAGCCCCGCGCCCCGCAGAGTTTTATCCAAAATCAGATTGGAATACCCTTCATTTTCTTCCATCTGTAAAAGAGCCTGCATGGCCGCTTCTCGGCCATTTTGAATCGGCATGATCGTCCCCTGACCTCCTTTTTCATGCTGCCTTTTTTAGGAAGGCAATTTTTCTCCCTGACAGTGATGGCCGCGCAAATAAGCGCTCCCTGCCATGCGGCGGCTGTTTTCCGGTTGCAATTCTTCCACCAGAATACTGCCCTGTCCACAACCAATCAGCATTTCCCCGTTTTGCTCCGCTATTTCGCCGGGTGCAATGCAAAGGGAATTTACTTTACAAGTGTGGATTTTCATCCGCTTGCCGTGGTAAAACGTATATGCGCTGGGCCAAGGGTTCATCCCCCGGACTAGATTGTGAATATCCGCTGCCGATTTAGTCCAATCGATTTCGGCCTCTTCTTTGCGGATCATCGCAGCGTGGGTTGCCTGTTCATGATCTTGCGCTTCTCGGGTCACTTTCCCGCGAGCTAAGGCTTCCACAGTGGAAATCAGCAAATCAGCCCCCATCGCTGCCAAACGGTCAAACAATTCCCCCGACGTTTCTTCTTCGCCAATCGGTGTAACCGCTTTTTGGATCATATCGCCGGTATCAACCCCGTCGGCCAGGAACATGGTAGTAACGCCGGTTTCCGTTTCGCCATCCAGAACAGCCCGCTGAATCGGCGCCGCTCCCCGATACTTGGGCAACAGGGACCCGTGCACATTGATACAGCCAAGCCGCGGAATATCCAACACTTCTCGGGGAAGAATGCGGCCAAACGCCACCACTACCGCCAGATCCGGTGCTAGCGAACGCAAAATGTCAGCAGCTTCTCCGGTTTTCATGCTCTTCGGTTGATAAACCGGAAGATTATAATGCAAGGCCAACTCCTTTACAGGAGGAGGTGTCAAGGTGTATCCCCTTCCCTTAGGTTTGTCCGGTTGAGTAAAAACCCCACAGACATCATATCCGTGATCCAGCAGGGCCTGCAAGCAGGGAACAGCAAAATCAGGGGTTCCCATAAAAACAATACGCATCCTTTTCGTCCTCTTTCTCCAGAATCAGAGCTCATCGGGTCCCAGCATACGGCTTACCCGCGATTTAAACACAACGCCATCCAGGTGATCCAATTCATGGCAGAACGCCCGGGCAAGCAATTCGCGGCCATCTATTTCAAAGTCCTGACCGTTTCGATCCTGGGCCCGCACTTTCACATAGTTGGGGCGCTTTACCATGCCATATTCCCCAGGGAACGACAAGCATCCTTCGGGACCATCCTGTTCTCCACTGTAAGCCACAATTTTGGGATTGATCAACTCAATGACGCCTTCACCTACATCGATCACGACGACCCGGCGCAGCAGTCCCACCTGCGGGCCTGCCAAGCCGACTCCGTTTGCCGCATGCATGGTTTCAGCCATATCATCCAGCAGCACCCAAAGCTTCTCATTGAATTTTTCCACCGGGCGGCATTTCTTCAGCAGGATGCTGTCGCCGTCTTTTACAATATTGCGAATCGCCATATCTTCTATGCCTCCTATAATATATCTTTTACTTATAAGACGGTGTCGGGATTGCTGTCTGCATAAACCGTCACCTTATGAAACTCTTTTTCCGCTGCAAAATCGCACAACAGCTGCGCCGCCATTTGTTTCATATCTCGTACCAATCGGCACTTTACAATCAATTTGTAGCGGTATTTCCCACTGACTTTCCATACCGCCGCCGGAG
>CAJKJS010000331.1 GCA_905200265.1 uncultured Oscillospiraceae bacterium | reverse complement strand
GAACTGAGTTTATATTTTTTTTCGATTTCCATTATTTTTCGCTCCTTTCCCGGGAAATCCCGGCCAATTGCTGTAGGGCCTCCCCTTCCGCCCGATAGCCAACCCACCAGGGCATCGCGTGAGCGCCCAATTTTTCATAAAAGTCACGGCTGGGCCGGTTCCAGTCAAGGCATACCCAGTCAAGCCTCTGGCATCCTTCTTCCACCGCTTGCCTGGCTACCCGGCGAATCAGCCCAGTGCCAATCCCATGCCCCCGCCAGGCAGGCGTGACATACAAGTCTTCTAAATAGAGGTTTTCTCTGCCCAAAAACGTGGAAAAGTTGTGACAGTAAAGGGCGTAGCCTATCACCTGTTTGTCTGCTTCCGCCACAAACACCCCTGCCATATGCCGCTGAAAAATCGAAGCCCGTAAGGTGTCTTCCGTAGCTGTTACTTCCTGTTCCATGTGCTCATACGCCGCCAGCTCACGGATCAGCGCCAAAATACGGCCGCAATCCTGTTCGGAAGCCGGACGGATCGTGATTCCTTCCATATCGTTTCATCCTTTTCTTTTCAAAATCAAGTATTTTTGTTATTATACCATGGTTTGCCCTTTTGTGAACAGGTGAGAGGTCTTTTACCTTGTTTTCCTACCTATGCCGTGCTACAATAAAACAAGGCCGCCATGCGGCCTGTTTATTCTTAATTGATAAAGGAGCTTTTGCTATGGATCAATGGAAGTGGTCGCTGCGCGACATGTATCCCACCGATGAAGATTGGCAAGCCGATATCGATGCCTGCCAGAAACTTAGTGCCGATTTATCGGCCCGCCGCGGGCACCTGGCCGACAGTGCGTCTGCATTAAAGCAGACAATTGAACAATATATGGCCCTTTCGCAAAAACTGGATGCCGCCGCCGTTTTTGCTTTTTCGGCTTTGGATGTTGACATGAGCGATCCAGTTGCCGGCGAACGCAACGGCCTGTTCCGTAACGTAGCCAGCGCCATCAGTGAACAGCTTTCGTTCATGACCCCGGAACTGATGCAGTATTCGATGGAAACCTTTCAGGCGTATTGCAAGGAGCTGCCGGAGCTGAAACTGTACACCCTGTATGCCAAAGACCTATTAGACCGCAAGGCCCACGTACTGGACCCCAAAACCGAGGGTCTGTTGGTGCGCATGAACGATCTTGGCAGCCTGTACAAAAAGGCGTTTGAAGATCTGGTCGTCAACGATATTGTTTTTCCCGAAATCACGACGCCCGACGGCCAAAGCATGACAGCCAATGAAGCCAATTACCGTATTGCCCTGGAAAATCCCGATCAGGCTTTCCGCAAAACGTATTACGATGCTTTACTGGGCACATATGGTCAGCATATCCACACGCTCACCACACTGTACAGCGGTTCGGTAAAAAGTGACGTGTATCTGGCAAGAGCCCGGGCTTTCGACAGCGCCCGGAGTATGTCATTGTTTGAAAATCATATTCCGGAAGACGTGTATGACAATCTGCTGAAAACGGTATCCGACAATATCCAGCCCCTGCACGACTACGCGGCTTTCCGCAAGGAACGTCTGGGCCTGTCTACTCTGTATTTTTCCGACCTGTTTGTGCCCATCGTGCACAGCAAGGCCCGCACGTACACGTACGAAGAAGCGAAAGACCTGGTGCTGAAAGCCGTAGCCGTACTGGGTGACGACTACACCGCTTTGGTTCAAAAAGCTTTTGACGAACATTGGATCGATGTATTGCCCGGTAAAAACAAAGCCACCGGCGCTTATTCCACCGGCTCTTACGGATACAATCCCTATATTTTGACGAACTTCACCGGCACGCTGGATGATGTGTTCACCCTGGCCCATGAACTGGGGCACTCCATGCATACCTGGTTTACGAACCATACCCAGCCGTTTGTGTACAGCGGATACAGCCTGTTCTGCGCCGAAGTGGCTTCCACCGTCAACGAACAGCTTCTCAGCCACTATTTACTCACCCACAGCACCAGCCGGGAAGAAAAGATGGTACTGCTGGATAAGCGCCTGGACGACCTGCGCGGCACTCTGTTCCGCCAGACCATGTTTGCCGATTTTGAATGGCAAACTCATCGCCTGTGCGAAGCCGGCGAACCTCTCACGCCTCAGAAGCTGTGCAGCATTCACCGCCAGCTGAATGAAACCTACTATGGACCGGCTCTCACGGTCACCGATGCCCTGGCGAACGAATGGGCCCGCATTCCTCATTTCTACCGGGCTTACTATGTGTATCAGTATGCTACCGGTATTTCGGCTGCTTATGCTATTGCCGGCCGCATCTTGAAGGAAGGCGCTCCCGCTGTGGAAGATTACAAGCGCTTCCTGAAAAGCGGCTGCAGTGCGCATCCCATTGACGTGCTGCGGTACGCTGGCGTCGACATGAGTTCTCCCGCGCCCGTACTGGCCGCCATCGAGAGCTTTGCCGATACGCTCGATGAACTGCGCCGCTTAGCCGCAGAAGAATAAAACTTCAAAAAATAAAGAA
>CAJKJS010000330.1 GCA_905200265.1 uncultured Oscillospiraceae bacterium | reverse complement strand
AAAATACCACCGGGCGTGTCACCAAAGAGTGGGGGCAAATGGGCACGAGCCCAATGCAATCCAGCGACGGATCGACCACCGGTCCGCCTGCCGACAGGGAATATGCCGTGCTGCCTGTGGGAGTGGATATAATAAGGCCATCGGCCCGATACTGGCAAATACTTTCTGTATTCAGCAATACTTCAAAATCAAGAATATGCGAATACGTACCGCGGGATAATACCGCATCGTTGAGTACCGCATGAGGGGTCTTTTCCTGCCCGACCCAAACATCGAGCATCATTCTCTTTTCAATGGTATAAGCGCCCTGCACCAGTTTATCGAGCTCATCCATTTCTTCCTTTTCCAAACTGGCAACAAATCCCAGCCGGCCTACATTGATGCCCAAAACGGCCTTTCCACATAACGCGGCATTTTTGGCTACCTGGATAATCGTTCCATCGCCACCCACTGCAATGAGCACGTCGCCTTGCCGGTACAGCGCTTTTTCATCTTTTAGAAAACCCACACCGGTATCGCCAAAATAAGGCCGCATGGTTTCCGCCATCCATACATCGGCCCCCAAGCTGTGCAGCTTTTTCACCAGCGCTCGGGTACACCGGTCGGTATCTTTCTTGTCAAGATTGGGGACAACTGCTGCAATCATGCCTTTTCCCCTCCCAACACCTGATGAGACTGCGTCACCAGTGCTTTGGCATCTACCGGCACCGACGTGGGCTGGGCCTCTTTTTTCACATACAGCAAATATTCAATATTCCCCTCTGGCCCTTTCACCGGTGAGAAGGTTAATCCCTTTACAGAAAAGCCTATGGTCTGTACGAAATTGGTGATTTTTTCTACCACTTCCGTGTGAACGGCCGGATCACGCACCACACCTTTTTTCCCCACTTTGCCCCGTCCGGCTTCAAACTGCGGTTTGATGAGGCACACACCTTCGCCCCCGTCTTTCAAAAAAGCGTGAGCGACCGGCAAAACCAATGTCAGTGAGATAAACGAAACATCCACACTGAAAAAATCACACAATTCGGGGACCTGTTCGTTTGTCAGGTAGCGCACATTTGTGCGTTCCAAATTGACCACCCGTTCATCCTGACGCAGAGCCCAAGCCAATTGCCCGTACCCCACATCGATGCTGTACACACGCCGGGCCCCATTTTGTAGCATACAATCGGTAAAACCGCCGGTGGAAGCGCCAATATCCATACATGTTTTCTCCGTCAGTGTAATCGGGAATTCTTGCATGGCTTTTTCCAGCTTTAAGCCGCCACGGCTCACATAACGGAGTTGAGGCCCCCTCACTTCGATATGCGCCTGCTCGGAAATGGTGGCCCCTGGTTTATCTTCTTTTTGTTGGTCAACATAAACTTGCCCGGCCATAATGCAGGCTCTGGCTTTTTCCCGGCTGGAAAACAACCCTCGTTCTACCAACAGGCAGTCTAGTCTTTTTTTCTCTTTCATGCTCTGGGCTCCTTTTTGGGACATTCTTCCCACACAGACCGGCACACCTTCTCAATCGTGGCTGGATCCATTCCGTAAATTTCATATGTGCGTCCCTGGGGAGCTTGGCCGTGTTGCAGTTCGTCGACGGCAAACAGTTTAGTTTTCCCATTCGGGCCGCCTTTTTGGCGCAAAGCGTCAAAAAATTGTTCTCCTATTCCCCCGCACCGCACAGCATCTTCCCAAAAATAGACATGAGAAAAATGCCGGGCTAGTTCCACCGCTTCATCCGGCAGCGGATGAATGCAATTGAGTTTCAGAAGGGAAACAGCATATCCTTCTTGTTGTAAAATGGCGCATACCTGCTGTACATAGGCGCATTCCTTCCCATAGGAAACCAGTAGTAACGTGCCCTCTCGCTCCCCATAAAGCGAAAAACTCTTCGCTGTATAGGGGAATCGGGCTGCATTTTTCCCTTCTTCTCCTCTTGGGTAGCGCACCGCCACCAATCCTGTACGCCGGTAGAGAGCTTCTTTCATCATCCCTTGCAATTCGGCATAGGAAGACGGCGCTAAAATGGTGCAATGCGGCACTGTACTGAGAAAGGCCGTGTCAAAAACACCTTGATGGGTTTCGCCATCATCCCCCACAAAACCAGCCCGGTCCACCGCCAGTACCACATGCAGATTTTGTAAGCCCACATCGTGGAGCAGCTCATCATAACTGCGCTGTAAAAACGTACTGTACACAGCAAACACCGGCAACATACCTTGCGTAGCCAAACCAGCCGCAAATGTAACGGCATGTTCTTCCGCAATGCCCACATCAAAAAAACGAGAAGAAAATGCCCGGCGAAAATCCGTCAGTCCGGTTCCCGACTGCATAGCGGCCGTAATGGCACATATGCGCCGGTCTTCTCCTGCCAACTGACACATGGTTTTTCCAAATACCTTAGAGAAGTTCTGCCCAGCATGATCCGTTAATCCGGATTCAATATCAAAGGCCGGTACACCATGGAACGAACCGGGGTCTTCTTCAGCATAGGCGTACCCCTTCCCCTTTTCC
>CAJKJS010000329.1 GCA_905200265.1 uncultured Oscillospiraceae bacterium | reverse complement strand
TTCTTTGGATTGGCCCTTTACAAATCAACTTAGAATGTTTACAATAATAGAAAGATTCTGTTGTATTTGCACAACAGACGGTTTTATTTTCCACCGGCTTTGACCGGTGAAAAGGAGTGTATGATTGTTATGGCTGATCGCATTGTCCTCAATACCATCTCGTACCATGGCCACGGTGCCATCGAAAACATTGTCCCCGAGCTCACCGCCCGCGGGTACAAAAAAGCGTTTGTCTGCTCGGACCCGGATCTGATCAAATTCGGCGTGACGAAAAAAGTCACCGACCTGCTTGATGCTGCCGGATTTGCTTACACGGTTTTCAGCGACATTAAACCCAACCCCACCATCCAAAATGTACAGGATGGCGTCGCCGCCTTCCAGGCTTCCGGTGCCGACTGTATCGTAACCATCGGCGGCGGTTCCGCCATGGATACGGCCAAAGCCATCGGCATTATCGCCAATAACCCCGAATTTGCCGATGTGCGTTCGCTGGAAGGCGTGGCTCCCACGAAAAAACACGCGGTATTTACTATTGCCGTGCCCACCACCGCCGGTACAGCCGCGGAAGTCACCATCAACTATGTGATTACCGACGTAGAGAAAAAACGGAAATTTGTCTGTGTGGACACCAACGACATTCCCGAAGTCGCCGTCGTCGATCCCGACATGATGGCCAGCATGCCCAAAGGCCTGACGGCCGCTACCGGCATGGACGCCCTGACCCACGCCATCGAAGGGTACATCACCAAAGTTCACTGCGTGATTTCCGATATGTTCCATCTGGAAGCCATCCGCCTGATCTCCCAGAACCTGCGCGGCGCGGTGCAGAATACCCCCGAAGGCCGCGAAGGTATGGCCCTGGGCCAGTACATTGCCGGCATGGGCTTTTCCAATGTGGGCCTGGGCGTGGTACACAGCATGGCGCACGGGCTTTCAGCTCTGTATGACACACCCCACGGTGTTGCTTGCGCCATCATCCTGCCTACGGGCCTGATGTATAACAAAGCAGCTGCCGGCGAACGGTACCGCGCGATCGGTAAGGCCATGGGCGTGCCCGGCATCGATGCGATGACCGAGGACGAAGCCGCCGACGCGACCATCGCCGCCGTCAAACAGCTGTCGGAGGATGTGGGTATCCCGGCTAACCTCAACGGTATTTTGAAGGAGGAAGACGTCCAGTTCCTGTCGGAATCCGCCTTTGCGGATGCCTGCCGCCCCGGCAACCCCCGCGATACCAGCGTGGAAGAAATTGCAGACCTGTATCGCAGCCTGCTGTAAATTGTAACCGCTATAGAAAAGACCGGCGCTCTCCCTTTGAGGGGCGCCGGTTTTCTTTCTGTATCATAAAAAACAGGCCCTCTTTTTTAAAGAGAGCCTGCTTTTTATAAACATGCGTTATTCTTCAATCAATACGGTCGTTAGCGACCGGCCCGGCAGCTGCATCGGCGCCGTGTGGTTATCCATGCGCAGGAATACGTGCGCACTTTCTTCTTTGTCATTGAGGATGACCACGGCCACTTTGCCATCGGGGCGTTCAAACGCCGTCAGGGCTACATTGTTAT
This sequence comes from uncultured Oscillospiraceae bacterium, assembly GCA_905200265.1. Taxonomy (GTDB): domain Bacteria; phylum Bacillota; class Clostridia; order Oscillospirales; family Acutalibacteraceae; genus Heritagella. Next base: position 941 of record CAJKJS010000329.1, on the reverse strand, counting down.
CATAGGTGGAAGTGGCCAGCCGACGAGAGCCTTTGGGAATATACCGGGCAAAATGAGCCACCCCGTCATACATGGGCATGCACGTCACCTCGCCGGTCTGGGTGTTCACCATCACCGGAGCCGCACAGCCCGTGGGGCGGTAGTGGTACGGACCGCCGGTTTCGTCCAGCAGCAGGTTCCAGTCTACCGATGCCGTCATACCGCTGTTCATGTTGTGCAGAATATCCCGGGCATACCCTAAGGCCCCGTCGTTTTTCCGCGTCATTCCGTAACAGAATTCGGTGGCAATCAGTTCCTTTTCGGGGAACATTTCATGGGTCAGCGCCAGCCCGTCAAAATGGCCGCCGGAATACCAGTGGAACCCAACGCCCCACACCTTTTCCCGCACAGCGGGGTCCCGCAGGGTATCGCGGGCGCGTTCATACACCCGTTCTTTGTTGTGGTCCCAAATGATAATCTTGGTAGTAAGCCCTTCCTGTTCGAACACCGGCGCCAAATGGTCGCGGATCAGTTCCGCTTCATCGTCCGCCGTGTACTGGCAGCTTTCCCACGTTTGGGCAGCGGCGGGTTCATTCTGGACCGTCACGGCCTCGATCGCCACGCCTTCTGCCTCATAGCTTTGCAGGTACCGGGCCACATAACGGGCCCACACGTCTTTCCAGTCATCCCGCAGTTTGCCGCCAAAACGGGTGTTGCCGGTGGTTTTCATCCAGCTTGGCGGGCTCCACGGAGACGCGAACAGGAAAAGTTCCGGATTGACTTTCAAAATGTCCTGCACCATAGGCAGAATGTAAACTTTATCTTGCCCTAAGTCAAAGCTTTCCAGGGTGCGGTCTTCCGGTTTCGTATACGCATATTCGCAGGTGGAAAAGTCACAGCTGCCAATATGCATGCGGCCCCAGTCGTACCCCAGTCCTTCGTCTTTGGAAAAATACAGCCGC
>CAJKJS010000328.1 GCA_905200265.1 uncultured Oscillospiraceae bacterium | reverse complement strand
ATATTTTTTACGCTATCATCTTTAGGAAACACCCTTATGTGGATGTTTATAAACCCCAAATGGGAAAAAAGAGGGGGAAAGGCCAGTAGAAAAGGCATTTTAACCGGAAATTTTTCTAGACTTTTCCACATAATGTGGTATAATAACAAAAAAGCGCGGCGTAAGCCGGTGAACCAGGGAAGGGCGGAACAAACATGCTGGAAAAAATCGATCTTTCCAAAACCATGGATAAGAAAAAGCAAAAGGCCATCTACGAAAAAGAAAGCGCACGTCTGGCTGTTTTGCAGCGAGCCTGTAAGGCGGCCGGTATACCGGTCATGATCGTGTTTGAAGGGCTGGGTGCTTCCGGAAAAGGGACCCAGATCAACCGCCTGATTCAGGCCATGGACCCCAGAGGGTTTGTGGTGCATGCGGTCAATAAAGAAAGCCAGGAAGAAGCCATGCACCCGTTTTTGTGGCGGTTCTGGACGAAAATTCCCGCGAATGGGCAAATCGCCGTTTTTGACCGCAGCTGGTACCGTACGGTATTGACCGACCGCTTTGATAAACGCACGCCGGAAGAGGCCCTGCCCCAGGCATTTGAGGATATCCGCAGCTTTGAAGAACAGCTTACCAGCGGCGGCTATGTGTTGATTAAACTCTTCCTGTATATCAGCAAAGAGGAACAGAAAAAGCGGTTCCAGAAATTATTGAAAACAGAGGAAACCGCATGGCGTGTTTCCAAAGAGGATTTGCAGCGGAACAAACGTTACCAGGAATACCTGGATATGAACGAAGAAATGCTGCAAAAAACTGATACCGACTTTGCCCCCTGGACGATTATTGAAGCGGAACATCGGGATTTTGCTGCGGCCAAGATTATGACGGTGGTGGCCAATCGTCTGCAGGCCGAGATGGATAAACGGCAGCAGGATGAAAAGAAGCCGGTGACAAAGGAAACCATCGAGAGCAAAAGCTTCCGTTCCGGGGCGCTGTCCGGTGTGGATCTCACCAAAAAACTCAGCCGGGATGAGTATAAAAAGCGCTTGCAGGCTTTGCAGGAACGCATTGGCTTTTTACACAATGAGCTGTACCGTCTGCGTATTCCGGTGGTATTGGGGTTTGAAGGATGGGATGCCGGCGGTAAAGGCGGCGCCATCAAACGTCTGACCAGCCATCTGGACCCCCGCGGATATTTGGTTCATCCTACGGCTTCCCCCAATGCAACGGAACGGCAATACCATTACCTGTGGCGGTTCTGGAAAGATATGCCGAAAGACGGCCATATCACCATTTTTGACCGCACCTGGTACGGCCGCGTGATGGTGGAACGCATTGAAGGGTTCTGTACCGAAGAAGAATGGAAACGGGCCTACCGGGAAATTAACGAAATGGAACAGCACCTGGTCAATGCCGGTGCCGTGGTTCTGAAATTCTGGATGCAAATTGATAAGGACGAGCAGGAACGCCGCTTTAACGAACGTATGAATAACCCGGAAAAGCAGTGGAAAATTACCGATGAGGACTGGCGTAACCGGGAAAAATGGGATCAGTACGAAGTGGCCGTCAACGAAATGCTCCTTCGCACGTCTACCACCTATGCGCCGTGGATTATCGTGGAAGGCAACGATAAGTACTATGCCCGGGTGAAGGTGCTGGAAACGGTGATCGACGCCATTGAAAAGAAAATAAAGGAAAAGCAGGAAAAGAAAAAATAATGGGCGGGAACTATAGAGGGTTCCGGTAAAACGAAAGGAAAAGTCAAAAGAAAAACCTGTCCGCGTTCAGCGCGGGCAGGTTTTTCTAACGATACGGATTTTTCAGTGCCGCTCTTCAAAGCAGTCGTATGTTTCGCAGAAACGGGCGGCAAAGGAAGGCTCTTCATTTCCGGCATACAGGTGGGAAATATCGCCAAACGAAGACATACGGAAAATGGCAATACCCTGCTGCCGCTCTTCGGTGCAAAGGGTGGTAACCGATGTGGGGGCGGCCACACTGCCCTGCCAGAAAATGTACGGCGAACATCCCAGTAAATGGGAAAGCAGCACACAGGAAACCCCAAAATGGCAGAAAAGCGCCAAGGTTTCGCGGTTGGGTCGTACGGCACGGTATAAATTCCCATCCCGCTCATACCCGTGCTGAGCCAATAGGGCGTCGAGCCCGCGGCACACTTCGGTGTATTTTTCCCGAATAGGGCCGGTTGCCAGTAACGGGGCATCCAAAAATGCATCTTTCTCATAGAGCGCGGGCATGCGCGTCCATTCGGCGGGCATCCTGTCCCAAGGAAGTTCCTTTTCGCCTGTTACCGGGTTTGTAAGGTGATACGTGAATTCCTGCAGCCAGTCTTTGATTTCGGCCCGCCGGTGCAGGCTGCGCAGCGTCAGGGAAGCCGTATCTTTGGCCCGGCCCAAAGGAGAGACATAAAACGCATCTACCGGTGTGCGCTCCATGCGTTCACTAAGGAGCGAAGCTTCCCGCCACCCCTTTTCGGTTAAAGAGTCGTGTTCATAATCCGGATCGCCGTGGCGGATC
>CAJKJS010000327.1 GCA_905200265.1 uncultured Oscillospiraceae bacterium | reverse complement strand
AATTTTTTCTTACCGGTAGGGTTAATCCTTTCCCCGATAAGCAACGGAATTTTCCCAAAAGAAACCGTCTTAGCGTATGATGAAATGACGGTTTCGTGATAGGGAGGAAGCGGTACTAGCGGCAGGGAAGCGCAGCGTTTTACCATTTCCTCTATATGAGCGGGCGTTGTGCCGCAGCACCCGCCGACAATCCATGCGCCCTGTCGAATAAGTTCTTCCATACAGGCAGCAAAATGAGGAGGGTATACATCATAAACCGTTTTCCCACCAATTTGACGGGGTAAACCAGCATTGGGGTTGACAAAAATGGGCAAGTCGGTATGAGCTCGTAAAGTGGGCAATAAATGCGTAATCTGCTCCGGCCCCAAGCCGCAGTTGATCCCGATAGCCTCTACACCCAAATGTGTCAGTAAGGTAGCCGCTGCTGCTATGTCACCACCCGTGAGCAATTTCCCTTTTTCATCAAAAATCATACTGGCAAAAATCGGAAGCGAGGAATGCTCCCGGCATCCCAGTACAGCCGCCTTCATTTCCAGCGTATCGCTCATGGTTTCAATCAAAATTAAATCGGCTCCATATTGCTCGCCGAGTCGGGCCGCTTCGCCAAAGGCCGATACGGCTTCTTCAAAGGGCAAATCTCCCATGGGTTTTAGCAGCCGCCCAGTCGGGCCAATATCCATGGCAACAAGCGCCTGTTTGCCACTTTTTTCGACGGCATCCCGGGCAAGATGCAATCCGGCTGTGATCACAGTTTCGGGGTCTGCTACTCCTTGTAATTTAATTCGGTTCGCGCCAAACGTATTGGCTTCAATAATATCACAACCGGCCTTCAGGTAGGCTGCATGAATATCCGACAAAACAGCTGGGTGCGTTAAGTTCCAAAGTTCAGGAATTTCACCGGCAGCCAGTCCTTTTTCCTGTAGCAGCGTTCCCATAGCACCATCAATGAAAATAGGCTGTTTGCCGAATTTTTGCCATACTGGGTGCCGAGTATTTTTCTTCATAATCGATCAAACCTTTCTAAACGGGCAATGCACCTGTGGACATGACTGGCACTTGTGTACATGACAGCTTTCTTTATGCGTAGTAAGGCCAATCAGAGCCGAAACCGATTTGATAGGCACCATCAAATCCTTTTCGGTAACAGTGAGGCCAATTCGTTTTGGCGTCTGTAACATTTGCAGCAACTCTTGTTGGTAGTGAATCGAAAAATCCCCATAGCCAGGACTGAAGCGGGGCCGCAAATATAGATGCTCGTTTTCCATTTCCTTCGACAATTCCGCTTCACACATATCGCACCAGCTTTCAATTGCTTCGGCTGCACAGGCCTGCAAAATAACAGCCATAGACATGTCCAAAACTTCACTGCGGCGAATCAACTGGTCAACACCGGTTCCCAATGTAGCGGCAAACAAAACGACTTCTTGGCAATTTTTTAAATGCCGTACCATATCGCGACTTTGAAAAGAGTGATTATGCAGAAAAAACGTTTCTTCGTCTTGTACATGAAGAGGCAAGCGCATATGGATTTCTTTGGGGACCATAACCGCCTCCAGCTGGGCACAGGCCGATTCAATTTTGTCAGCCAACATCGCATCAGGTTTTTGATCACCAAGACCTAAATAACGCCAAACTTCCTGCCTGCGAATTGTTATTTTTTCCATCGGATCTCCTTTCTTCGATGGGGGAAAGTGCCAAAGAATTTATTTCAGTATATCCGAAAGGTTTTCCATAATGTGGCGGGCAATCTCCGGTTTATTCATCGTATATAGGTGAATATGGTTGATACCGTTTGCCAGCAAATCAATAATCTGTTCTGTAGCGTAGGCGATGCCGGCCTGACGCAGAGAAGCCGGATCATCTCCAAACCGTTCAGCCATACGGCGGAACCGGGTAGGCAGCGTTGTGCCGGACAGTTCGCAAGAGCGGCGAATCTGCTTGTAATTGGTCACAGGCATAACGCCCGCTACCACCGGAATATCAATACCTTTAGAGAGCGCCCGGTACATGAAATTATATAGAACATTGTTATCAAAGAACATCTGGGTTGTCAGAAAATCGCACCCGCAAGCGACTTTTTCTTTTAAGTAATCAATGTCTTTTTCACGATTATCGCATTCTACATGACCATCCGGGTAACAAGCGGCCCCAATGCAGAAATCGATACCGGTTTTCCGAATATCGGTGATAAGTTCACTGGCATACCGGTATTGACGCGTAGAAGGGAACACGCTATCTTTCGGTAAATCGCCGCGCAATGCCAGAATGTTTTTGATTCCTTTTTGCTGTAAATCATGGAGTTCAGCCAGAATATCATCCCGGCTGCTGGTCACACAAGTTAAATGCGCCAGCGAAGGAATTTGATACTGCTGCTCGATAGCCGCTGCAATCTGGTTCGTGTGTCCTTTTGTGCTGCCGCCTGCTCCACAGGTTACACTGATAAAATCCGGGTGAAGGGGAGCAATTCCGTCAATCACACGGTCAATCTGATGATATAAGTATCCAGTTCTGCATAATATTTCAGGAGTGCCAGGTGACAGATCCGGTC
>CAJKJS010000326.1 GCA_905200265.1 uncultured Oscillospiraceae bacterium | reverse complement strand
CTGCGGGTGATATAGGAAAGATCCGGCGACGAATTTTCAAACCGCACCCATCCGGTTTCATCACGATTAGAGAGCAATCTGGCTTCCTTTAATCGCCGGCCCAGTTCCCGTACCGTGCCGGCACTGCCATCGAAAATTTCTGCCTGAGGTCCAGCTACTTTGCGAATGGCTTTTTTTACAAAGGGGTAGTGGGTGCACCCCAACACTACTGCGTTTACGGGCCGGTCAATCAGGGGGTCAAACCGCTGGTGCAAATACCGGTTCAGCCTGTCCCCGTCCAGTTCGCCGCGCTCTACAAATTCCATCAGCCCGCCGCAAGGCAACCGGAAAATTTCGGCCTGGTTTTCATACTGGGCAATAAGGCGCAAGAGTTTTTCTTCTTTTAGTGCCCGGGGAGTGGCCATCACCACAACCCGTCCGCCGGGATGGTGCAATACCGCCGGTTTAACAGCTGGTTCAATGCCGATGATGGGCAACTCAGGGTACAAAGTCCGCAGCGTTTTGGCTGCCGCACCGGTAGCAGTATTACAGGCGATAACAACGGCTTTTACCCCTTGTCGTAAAAGATGGCGTAAGGCTTTTTTGGACAGCTGTAACACCTGGTCGTGACTTTTAATACCGTAAGGAGCGTGGTATGAATCACCAAAGTAAATGAAGTTTTCATGGGGGAGCTGTTTGACCGCTTCCCGCAGCACGCTGATTCCCCCCAGGCCGGAATCGAATATTCCGACAGGAGAAAGGGAAGTCTGCCCGCTCATACCATCGCCGCCTGTTTCGTAAAATGTCCCATTCGATGGGGATGTCTGCTTTTTTATCAACTTCTTTAGTATAGCAGATTTCGGCAGGAATACAAGAAAAAAGTTTTCCCCACATCGGGAAGGAAAAGGAGAAATGCCGTTGCACACTGGGGGGCTTCATGGTAAAATAAACAGGATATCATGCCAAAAACGGGCCCAGGCCCGAAGCATAAAGAGGAGGAAAAAACATGATTGCACAGATTGGTGGGGTAATCGGCGGCCTGTTCCTGTGGATTGCCGGTATTGTGTATGCCGTAAAGGAAAAAAATGACCCCAAAGCTAAACGGACCGACATTCTGGTGGCCATCGGCGGTTTTGTTGTGTTTGTGGCTTGCCTGCTGCTTTTAATCTTTTTGCCCGGCGAATGGGGCATTTAAACTTCCTGTTTCCCATGCGAAAAAAGAGCCTGTGTTTTTATAACACAGGCTCTTTTTTAATCCATACGATTATTTTACCTCAAAGGGGTTTTCTTGACCATGGGCAAAGGCATACAGGCCTTTTACAGCGTTTTCAACCATATCCCGTACAGACTGGTGGGTGTAAAATGCCGTATGAGGTGTGATGACCACATTGGGGAAGGAACGCAGAATGGCCATATCGTGGTTGGCGATGGGCTGGTTCATACGGTCCAAATAATAAAGTCCTGCTTCGTGTTCAATAACGTCCAGCCCTGCCGCGCCGATTTTTCCGCTTTCCAAACCGCGGATGAGGGCGTCGGAGTCCACCAGCGGGCCCCGGGCCGTGTTGATTAAAATAGCGCCAGGCTTCATTTTGGCAATAGCCGCGTCGTCGATCATGTGGGTATTGTCACCGGTAGCCGGAGCATGCAGGGTAATGATATCGCTTTCCCGCAGCAGGGTATCAAGGTCAACATACCGTCCCAGAGCAGCCGCTTCTTCGTTTTCCACCAGGTCGTACGCCAGCATGGGGCAACCAAAACCCGACAGGTGCTTCATCACTGTGCGGCCAATGCGTCCGGTACCGATCACACCCACGGTGCATTCCGACAGGTCACGGCCGATTTTTTCCCGCAGGGAATAATCCTGCAAATCGGCGCGCTTTAAAATATGGGTAATGTTGCGGCAGCACATGAGCATCAGCATAATCGCGTAGTTTGCAACGCTTTCCGGGGCATACCCTACGTTACCGACTTTCATGCCTAACTGATGAGCATACTCGACATCGATGTGTTCATATCCAATGGAACGGGTGGTGATATACCGTACACCCAGGGCATATAGTTTGTCCAGCAGAGGTTTATCGGTAATGCTGGTGATAATGCTTACGCAGTCGCAGTCCTGACACAGGTGCAGGTTTTCATCGCTGGGGTAATCGGGGGTATAACGGTATTCGATGCCCAATTTTTCACAGATGGCATCCATATATTGTTTTTCGTCATATTCCCGCAGGGAAAAGGCAAATAGTTTCATGTTGATGAAAGACCCCTCTTTATTTTTTAGTCATGCGAGTGGTTTTGAAACACACTAACTTTTTTATTATAGCATGAGAAACACCGTTTGCAAAGGGCGTGAGCATTCTTGTCATTCCTTTTTCCGTGTGCTATACTGAAAGACAACGAGGGAACAGAAGTTTTGTGCGGCGGAAAGGGATACAGATCATGCAACAGAAAGAAAACGAAACCATCCGGCTGGGTGTGGTCGGTTCCGGGTGGATCGCCTGCGAAATGATTCGAGGGGCCAAAAGCACGGGAGATTTTACCCTATCGGCGGTTTATTCCCGCACCAAAGACCGGGCCGAGAGC
>CAJKJS010000325.1 GCA_905200265.1 uncultured Oscillospiraceae bacterium | reverse complement strand
TGCCACCGTCCACGATCGCATACGATTCCCCGTGGTTTTGTTTGATATCTACCACCTGGGTTACGTACTGCCCACAGCCGGCTGCCATGCTGCGGCCCAATTCCAGGGTGATTTTCCCTGAAAAGCGCAAGTTTTCCAGTAATTCGGAAAAGCCTTGCAAAAAGGGCTCCTCTTCGAAGGTATCCCCGGCAAAGTATGGTACCGGCAGTCCGGGACCGAATTCCAGTTCTTCGGCTGCATACCCGTACGTTTCTTTTAGATGATCCAGAAAATCGTCCAGCCGGTCAAGCTCCCGCTTTAGCCGTTTTAGCGATGTTTTCTGGGTACCGGAAAAATATTGGATACCCCGTATCATAAGGGCCGTCTGGTCATTCCGCTCTGCTATGATCTGCTCAATATCGGTTTCGTCCAGACCAAATTGATTCCCACTGGTCAACCGCAGCAGTACCGGCAACACGGTGTGGTACTTTTCGGCCGCCTGCTGCAGTAGAGCAAACTGGGCCTTGGATTCCACCGTGTAAAGTGCGGGAGCTGTATCCTTTTCGACTCCTTGTCTAACAAAGGACTCCATCACACCCGATTGTTTATACACACCCGATATGACGCATTGCTCCATCGGTACTCCCACCTTGCGGCATATGGCCAATTCCCCCGGGGAGCAGATTTCCATCCGCTCGACATCTGTCATCAAAGCCGGGATTAGAAAGGTATTGGCTTTTACGGCATAACACAGGGCTACGTTTTGGGGCAAGCGGCTTTTTAAAAATGCCACACGCTCTTTCAGTTTGTCCTCTTCCAGCAGATAAAAAGGCGTTTCATACTGTTGCAGCAGCGCTTTCATCCCTGTTTCGGTCAAAGCTGTCCCCTCCTTTCCAGTAATAATTTTCGGTCGGTTTTGCCGTTTTTCGTTAGCGGAAAGTTTTCCATTTGATAGAGAGCTCCCGGCACCATATAAACCGGCAAAACTTGGCGCAACTGCGTATGCAGTTCTTTTTTATCCCGGTCTCCGATATAAAAACCATAAAGCTTATGCTTCTTTTCATCGAAAACACAGCAGCACCGGTCAATACCAGGTTGAGCTGCAATGGCCCGTTCGACTTCTTCCAGTTCGATGCGGTGACCCATATGTTTAATTTGAAAATCCTTCCGTCCCGTAAAATACAGTTCTCCGTCTTCCCCATACCGCCCTAAATCACCCGTGCGGTAAATGCGTTCGGGGTACCACGGATTCAGCGGATTTTGTACAAAGGCAGCGGCGGTCTGTTCCGGCGCCCGGAAATATCCGAGTGCCAGGGCCGTGCCGCGCACACAGATTTCTCCTTCCGTACCGGGGCTGGTCACCAGCTGGTTCTGTTCATCTAAAAGGAACACCTGCTCATTGGGAAAAGCCTTTCCAATGGGAAGCCCTTGCTTGTAATCGCGTTCCGGCTCCAACATGTAATAGGTGCAATTGCAGGTAATTTCTGTGGGACCGTATAAGTTGACAAACATGGCATGGGGCAAATGACTGCGCCAGTTTGCCAGGTGTTTAGCCGGCATGACTTCGCCGCTAAACAGCACTTTTTGCACCGTATCCGGCACCCGGTAATCCAGCCCGTGGAAAGTTGTAATCAGACACAAGGCCGATACCGCCCAGATCATGGTGGTGATCCGGTTATCACACAAATAATCCAGCAGCTGGACCGGACGGGAAAACAGCGTTTTGGGTACCGTTACCAAAGTGGCGCCCGTTTTTATCGCTGAATAAATATCTTTGACTGAAACGTCAAAGTCAAAGGGCGCCTGGTTCGCAATGCGGTCCTTTTCGGTTATATGAAACAGCGGTACAAACACATCAATAAAGTCTAGTACCGAGCGGTGACTAACCACCACGCCTTTCGGCGTTCCTGTAGACCCGGATGTAAAGTTCGCATACAGCGGGTCGGTATCAATCATCCGATTCCGAACCTCTTGCAGGGCCTGTTCCCGCACCGGTGTTTCCCGGCATTCTTCTACGAAACAAACCGCTTCTGGAGCGAATACTTGTAGAGCCGTTTCGGCATGGTCTTTATCTGTGATCACCCGCCTGGCCCCCAGCACCTGCTGCATTTGCTGCAACCGCACAGTGGGCAGTTCCGGATTAAAAAACACATAAAACCCACCGGCATACACAATGCCCCAAAAGGAAGTTAGGGCCGGAATGCCTTTTTCCATCAGGACGGCAACAGGTTCCCCTATGCGAATCTGTCCCACCAAAGACGAAGCGATATGCCGGCTGCTTTGCATCATCTGCTCATAGGTGCACCGGCCATTTTTATCGATCACGGCGACTTTATCCGGGGTTTTTTGCGTGCTGTTTTCCAGATATTCCAGTACATTTTTCATAACATTCACCCGAAAGAAAGAATTGTTCGTGCTGGCCGGTCCGGCCTTAACACCATTCGTTGTTTGCATCTCTATCATAATCGTGCCAGCTTTATCCTATCTTCAGGAAACCTTAAGATTTGCAAAGAAAACCCCGGAATCGACTGATAATGTTTCCCAAAACCTGCAAGCGTTCTTCAATGAAAGCACTCCATTGCT
>CAJKJS010000324.1 GCA_905200265.1 uncultured Oscillospiraceae bacterium | reverse complement strand
TATGCTATTATTACTTTCTGAAGTTTGAATTGGCGTTTGTCTGATGACACCATCCTTTGAGAGCGGTCAGGCCATTACAAAAGCGGTAGCTATGCTGATTAGTGGGGCATTAGGAGGCTTATGGGGCGCAAACCGCGAAGAAAAAATCAAATAAGGGCTTTCTTTCTTTGACGAATTGTGCTATAATATCCACAGTATTTTTACTGTTTACTGTAGAAACGGAGGGACTCTTTGTGAAACAGATTAAAACGCTGAATCAGGCAAATCTGAAGGAAAGCGCTGTGAAGGGCGGCTGCGGCGAATGCCAGGCTTCTTGCCAGTCCGCTTGCAAAACTTCCTGCACGGTTGCGAACCAGAAATGCGAACACGCTGATAAATAAGGTTCTTCGGGATTCTTTCAAAATATCAGCCAGTAAGGGACAGCTTTGTACTGTCCCTTAAATTTTGTACTTTAACGGAGATTATTTATGATTCATATGTATGAACAAAACGGCTACCGCATTGTACTTGATACCAACTCCGGTGCCGTTCATGTAATGGACGAAATTCCTTTCGAACTGCTCTCTCATTTTGCTGACAGGGTCCCCGAGGAACTTCCGCAAGATGTTCTGCACGATATGACGGCTCGTTTTCCGGAAGAAAAAGTTCTGGAAGCGTTCGAAGAACTGCAGGAACTGCAAAAAGAAAACATGTTGTTTTCCAAGGACGAATACGCAAAGTTTGCCGGCATGATGCAGGCCGCTCCCATTAAATCCATGTGTCTGAATGTGGCCCACGATTGTAATCTGCGGTGCGAATACTGCTTTGCCAGCAAAGGCGATTTTGGCGGCGAGCGCAAACTGATGCCACTGGAAGTCGGGAAAAAAGCTATTGATTTTCTGATTGAACATTCCGCCGGCCGGCATAATTTGGAAATGGATTTCTTTGGCGGCGAACCGCTCATGAATTTCGATGTGGTGAAAGAGCTGGTTGCCTATGCTCGCAGCTTGGAAAAAGAACATAACAAAAACTTCCGGTTTACGATTACGACCAATGGGCTTTTGTTGGACGATGACAAAATCGAGTTTATTAACCGCGAAATGTCGAACTGTGTGCTGTCCTTGGATGGTCGTAAAGAAGTCAATGACCGGCTTCGTTTCCGCGTGGATGGTTCCGGTAGTTATGACCGGATTGTTCCCCAGTTCCAAAAGCTGGTAGCAACCCGAAACGGCAAAGATTACTATGCCCGCGGTACCTTTACGCGTCACAACTTGGACTTTACCAACGATGTGCTGCATATGGCTGATCTTGGGTTCGACCAGATCAGCGTGGAACCTGTCGTTTCGGACGAGAAACTGGAATATTCGATTAAAGAAGAAGATCTGCCCAGAGTATTTGAAGAATACGAAAAGCTCGCGAAAACCATCATTCGTGACCGCAAAAACGGCAAGTATTATAATTTCTTCCACTTTGCTGTGGACTTGAATCAGGGCCCCTGCGCCATTAAACGTCTGCGTGGATGCAGCTGTGGGAATGAATATGTAGCCGTAACACCGGAAGGGGACATCTATCCTTGCCATCAGTTCGTGGGGAACGAAGAATGGAAAATGGGGAATGTCATGGATGGTACCCTGGATCTGGGCATGAAAAACCGTTTTGCAAAGGCAAATGTATACGCAAAAGAAAAATGTCAAAACTGTTGGGCTCGTTTTTATTGCAGCGGTGGCTGCAATGCCAATAACTGGCAATATGAAGGAGATATTCTCAAATCGCATGATATCTCCTGCGAACTGGAAAAGAAGCGTGTCGAGTGCGCTATCATGATCCAGGCGGCTTTGGCAGACGAATCATAAGGCTATCGTGATCCGGCGAAATTTGTAAACAATTTATAAATTTCGTCGGATTCGTGCGTTTTTTGCTGTAAATCTCTTGCACACTTTTGGTTTTTCGCCTATTATAATAGAACAAAGGAGTTACCCTGTATAGAATCCGTAAAACGCATAACTTTTTTTTCGTGGCATAGGATGATAGAAAGAGTTAGATGGTACACGAAAAAAGGGGGAGCGGGACATGCTGAAAATTACAGGATACCACACCTTTGAAAAAGGGAAAAAGCTCAAAGAGTCTTGGCCTAAAATGGCACCGTATATGCTGCTGTTTGTAGCGTATGTGGCAATATTCTGGGGCGGATGTCTGTCTTCACAGAAAGATGCCGCCTTGCAAACGCAGTTGCAGACTACGCTGCAGTTACGGCTATCGGACCCGTTTTGGCAAGGGTTTGTTTTTTTGTTTGCTTCTGTGTTTCTTTGCCAGTTACTCTGCTATTTACTGGGCCTATCTTTGTGGGGATGGCTGATCGTTCCGGTTGTCGTTCTGTTTCGTGGTTACGGAGCCGGTCTGATTGCAGGGAATTTGTATGACAATTGTGGATTTGCAGGTGCTTTTTGTTTTTTGCTCTTGTTCTTCCCAGGATTAGTCGTAGAAACCATAGCTTTTTTCCTGCAAACCATTCAATCTGTTCATTGTTCCTATTCGTTAATGCGCGGAAAAGAGCGAGTACCTCTGATTCACCGTTACAGTAACCGAACTTTGCTC
>CAJKJS010000323.1 GCA_905200265.1 uncultured Oscillospiraceae bacterium | reverse complement strand
CGGCATCGACCAGAGCGACGACGTGCTGGGGGTAGGGCGGCGTCTGATTGAAGATACGTATAAAGAAGCGGGGAGAGACCATGTGCACAATATCGCCCTGTTTGCTGGGGATATTGAAAAGCTCCCCCGGTTCCTTGACCCCGAGCAGGACAAGATCGCGCAGATCTATATCAATTTTTGTAACCCCTGGCCCAAAGCCCGGCACCATAAGCGCCGCCTGACGTATACAAAGCAGCTCCTTATGTACCGCCAATTTTTAAACGAAAACGGGGAAATCTGGTTTAAAACCGATAATGACGATCTGTTCCTTTCGTCCCAGCGGTATTTCCGCGAAGCGGGCTTTACGATCTATGCCCGAACCTACGATTTGCATAAAGAAAACGACCCGGAGAACGCCCAGTCGGAACACGAGCGCATGTTTACAAAGCAGGGTATTCCCACCAAAGCCCTGAAAGCCCGGATAGACCCTTCCTTTGTGTGGCCGAAAGCGGAAGAGCCGGACGAAGAGTTAGCGGAGAATCCCACCGCGGAGGAAGCTGTCCCCGCCCAAAAAGCCGGAAAAGAAACCGCCGAAGGGGAAAACTGATCCCCGGAAAGGGTGAAGAAAAGACAGCCACCCGCCGGGTAAAACCGGCGGAAAAGTGGTTATTCTTTCTTTTGCACCTCCTGCCAGGCCAGCAGCAGATCGACCATGCGGCCGTAACTATTGACGCCGTCCGACTGTTGGTTCAGTTTTAAATACCCGTCGTTCATCGATTCCGCCATCTGCGCCACGGGGGTTTCGTACTGCTGCCAGAAGGCGTTGCGGGCCGTTAGGTCCCGTTTTACGCCGTCGGAGAGAAGGGCGTTCATCTCGCTGTTTTTATCCGGGTCCGCTTTATACAGCGCGTTTTTCGCGTGAATCAGCGCAAGCAGCGTGCCGGAATACCGGAATTCTTTATCGTCGCTTTTTAGACACGCCAGGTACGCAATAAAGTTTGCTTCGGCTTCCTCCATGTACCCGCGCAGGTGACTTAGTTCATGGCACATGGTGGCGGCCAGTTCGTCGGGGCGAATGGCGGTATTCACATTGGCTTCTAGGGTGAGCGGCATATAAATGCCGGTAATTTTCAGGTAGCACATGCCCTGACTTAAAAAAATGGATTTCGGGGCAATGGGCGCGCTCCACAGGGTGGGGAACTCGTCTTCTAAGGTATTAAACGCCTCGCTGGCGGCCCACCGGCGCTCTTCCTGGGAGGAAAAGTGCGTCTGCATGGTGCCATCGACCCCTTCGGGCAGCTCGTCCCGCAGGGCGTTGGCGTCTTCTACTAAGGACACACACAGGGAATAAAGTTCCCCGGTGCTGCGCTCTTTGACCGGCAGCCCGCTGCTTTCGGCAAAGGACGTGCGGGTATAATTGACCCCGCAGAAAGCGGCGTAGAGAAAGAAGAGGACCCCCAGTAGCAAAATAGGGGTAAGCAGCCCTTTACAAAACCGGAAAAGCCTCTCTTCCCCATGGCGTATAAGGCGCACGACACCAAACGGGATAAAAAAGAGAAGAAGCAAAAGAAGGGCATACAGCCCCCATTCGAAAACGGAAAAGGGGAGAAGCGCGATGAGGGGCGCTACGAGTGATACCACCGCCCGGTAAGGCCCTTCGGCCCAAAAGGTGCCAAACCCCGGCACGGTGTAGGCAAGCAGGAGCAGTAGCCCCCCGAAAAGCCAAAAGAGAAAAAAGAAATTGCGTTTTAAAAAAAACAGCCGTTTTCCCATAGCGAAAACCTCCCAACATGGAAACAGAAAGCACAGGCAGCGGGCGAAAATCCCGCCGAACCTTGACCGCGGGGGGATTTTCCCTTATCATAAAACAAACAAAAGGAAAAAGCAAATAACGCCCGCCCGGCGGTTTACGGACGGGGGAAGCGCGTTTTTTAAAAAAAGGAAGTGGATCGATTGACCGGTCGAAACACAAAAAAGAATATGGCCGTATGGCTGCTGGCCTTTTTGGCGGCTACGGTGCTGCTGTGGTGGCGGCTGCCCTATGGCTTTGGATGGAACAGTGAAACGTCGTGGTATGCCGCCGCGATGCGCCTTTGTCTAGGCGATATGCCGTTTGTGGACATGTGGGAAGGCCACCAGACGTTTTCGATTCTCCTGAGCGGGCCGGTGGGCTGGTATATGGATAGCCACGGCGGCAGCACCGAAGGGATGCTGCTGTTTTTCCGGCAGGCGTTTTTACTCTTTTCGCTGCTACTATCCGTGTGGAGCGGCTATAACCTATACGCCTTTTCCCACAATAGCCTTACGTCCCTCATGGGGGCGCTGCTTTTGTACCTGGGGGTGCCGCTGTCCCTTGGCACCTTTACCCCCACATCGACGGGGCTGCTTTTCATGGCGGCGGCGGGCTGCACCATGCTGCGGCTGTACCGGCCGTCTTCCCGGCGCAGTATGGCGGGGCTCTCGCTGATCGGCGGGGGGCTGTGCGCCCTGGGGATCATCGTATTCCCGCTGTTTTTCTTAACGGTGCCGTGCTTTTTTATCATGATGGTACTGTGTATCCCCCATAAGAAAAAGCACCGCCGGGCCGCCGCCTTGCTGCCCTT
>CAJKJS010000322.1 GCA_905200265.1 uncultured Oscillospiraceae bacterium | reverse complement strand
TTACTGCTTGTCCAGTAAAGAGGGTACATATCACTCAGGCGGCTCTTTTTTATCCTTTTACATGGCGGCGTAGACTTCGGGGCGAATCCATTCCAGCCACTTCATTTCCTTGCGGCGGTCGTCCACTTCCGATTTATACAGATCGGCCACAAAATAGATATCTTCCTTTTCCACCAGGTTGGCAATAATAAAGCCGTTGGGGTCGCACACCATGGAACGGCCCACTTTCACGTTGCCGCGGCAGGTGGGGCCCACCCGGTCTACCGACACCACATAGCAGGCGTTTTCCGCCGAACGGGCGCGGTTGCAGATATCCCACAGGTCGTCGTCCGGGTACGCCCAGCTGCTGGAAACGGCCAGCACGTCCACTTTGCCGGAGGTGGCGTATTTGCGGGCAAGTTCCGGGAACCCGAAGTCGGCGCAGATCATAATACCGATGCGCATGCCGTTGATGGTAAACACGCTGAGCTGATCCCCGGGCAGGATCGTATCCCGTTCGGAATTGAACAGGTGGATTTTCGCATAGTCGGCGATGACTTCCCCCTGGGGGTTAAAGACGGTTGCCTTGTTATAAATGCCCTCGGGTTTGCGTTCCAGACGGCCGGCCAAAATGTGGCTGCCGCATTTTTTTGCAAGATTCGACCAGAATTCCATCACGCGGCGGGTGATGTCTTCGTCGATCGAATCCAGCGGAATGCCGCCTTCCAAACAGCACTCGTGGTATAAAATCAGGTCCACGTCCTTTTCCCGGTCGTGAATGCGCATGGCCATTTCTTCGGCCTTTTTCATGTTGGCTTCCAGGTCGTTATCGACCACATGCATTTGCACGGACGATACTTTTACTTTCCCTTCCATCGTTTCCTTAGCCTCCGTTTCATCTTCATTCATGCCGCCCGGAAACGCGCGGTGGTTTTCCCGGCGGCTCTACTTGTTATTATACCGCCCTATGCGCAAAATGCAACTTTATTTTACAAAAAATTCATTTTGCATGAGCGACTGCAGTTTTTCCTTGACAAAACAAAGGCCGCCCGCTATAATAATGGCAACTGAGCCAAGCGCCATAGGGCGATGGAGAAAGGATTTTTTGAAAGCGTATGGACGACGGCGGCCCTAGTCCCCGATTTGCATTTTTTCTAAAAGAAACATACAAACAGGCATGGTCTGTTCCCGATGAGAAGGGTGACAGGCTATGTCTGTTTTTGCTTTCACGACGCTTTTTTCCCTCTCCCCGGCAGGCTTTTTGATCATTTTTTCATTTTTTTCATTTTAGAAAGGAGTTTTTCCCTTGGACGCAATCCCTGGCCAAATAATCTTGCAGGTGGTCCTGATCCTACTCAACGCTTTTTTTGCCATGACCGAAATCGCCATTATTTCCCTAAGCGCCGTCAAACTGCGCCGCTTGATGGAAGAGGGCGATAAAACCGCCGGAAAACTACTAAAACTGGTGGAAGAACCCGCCGGGTTCCTTTCCACCATTCAGATCGGCATTACCCTGGCCGGCTTTTTGGGCAGCGCCTTTGCCGCCGACAACTTTGCCGGTTACCTGACCGACTGGCTGTATAACGGGCTGGGCTTTACGGCACTGTCGATGAATAGCCTCAATACCATCAGCGTGATTTTGATTACGATCATCCTTTCGTACTTTACGCTGATTTTCGGCGAACTGGTTCCCAAGCGCGTAGCCATGCAAAAACCCATGCAGGTGGCCCGCATTGCCTGCCCGGTGGTATCGGCGGTGGCGTTTGTGATGAAGCCGGTGGTGTGGTTTTTGTCGGTCTCCACAAACCTTGTCTTGCGGCTGTTGCGGATGAAAACCGAAGCCGAGGAAGAAACCGTCACCGAAGAGGAAATCCTCATGATGGTGGATTTGGGCGAAGAAAAGGGCACCATTGACCAGGGCGAAAAAGAATGGATTGAGAATGTTTTCGATTTTGGCGATGCCACCGTCTACGACTGCATGACCCATGCGTCCCAGGTGCGGGCCATTTCCTTAACGGAAGAGGACGGCGCGATTTTCAACCTGATCCGCGAAAGCGGTCTGTCGCGGTACCCGGTGTATAAAAAGGATCTCGACGACGTGGTGGGTATCCTCAATGCCCGCACCTTCCTGCTCAACCGCAGCAGCGGGTTCCCCACCCCCATCGAAAAGCTGATTCACCCGGCCTATTTTGTACCGGAAACCCTCAGCGCTTCCACCCTGTTCCGGGATATGCAGCAGAAAAAAGTGCACCTGGCCGTGGTGGTGGATGAATACGGGCAAACCAGCGGCATTATTACCATGGAGGACCTGGTGGAAGAGATCGTGGGGAACATCTACGATGAATTTGACCCCGACGAACCCACCGAAATTGAGGCCATCGGCCAAAACCAGTGGCGTCTGTCGGGCAGCGTGGACGTGGAACGGCTGGAAGAGCTGTTCGGGCTGCACCTGCCGGAAGACCGGGATTATGATACATTGGGCGGCATGATTTTGAGTACCCTGGCGGCCATTCCCCAGGACGGCGCTACCTTTGATACCGAAATTTGCGGACTAAACATCCATGTGACCAAAATCCGCGGCCACCGCATTATGGAAGCCGTGATTACAAAGCC
>CAJKJS010000321.1 GCA_905200265.1 uncultured Oscillospiraceae bacterium | reverse complement strand
GAGGCTTCACTCTATGATTACTGCAGGCGATTTTAGAAACGGTGTCACCTTCGAAATGGATGGCAACGTATATTCCATTATCGAATTTCAGCATGTGAAACCCGGTAAAGGCGCGGCGTTCGTCCGTACGAAGATCCGCAACGTGATTTCCGGTGCTGTAACCGAAAAAACCTTCAACCCCAACGACAAATATCCCACCGCTTACATTGAGCGCAAGGACATGCAGTATCTGTATGAAGACGGCGATCTGTATTACTTCATGGATCTGGAATCCTATGAACAGATTCCGATCAGCGCCAATGTGCTGGGCGACGGCTTTAAGTTTGTAAAAGAAAACATGGACTGCAAAGTGCTGTCCTATAAGGGCAACGTTTTCGGTGTGGAACCGCCGAACTTTGTGGAACTGCAGGTAACGAAGACCGATCCCGGCTTTGCGGGCAACACGGCGACCAACGCCACCAAACCGGCCACGCTGGAAACCGGCGCTGAAATCAAAGTGCCGCTGTTCATCAACGAAGGCGAAATGATCCGCATCGATACCCGTACCGGTGAATACATGGAACGCGCCTAATGGTGCTTTTCCTGCATGGTACTATGCGATAAACCCGTAACGCAAGGAGGTTGTTTGTGATGACGATTACCGAACGCGCCGCTTATCTGCGCGGCTTGGCCGAAGGCCTGGAGCTGGAAGCTGACAAAAAAGAAGTCAAATTGCTAAACGGCATTTTGGAACTGCTCGACGACCTGGCCCTGAGCGTCAGTGATCTGGAAGCACAGACCAAAGAAATGGCTGGCCAGCTGGACGAAGTCGATGAAGATCTGGGTTCGCTGGAAGAAGAAGTATATGGCCTGAATGACGATGATGACGACGATGCCTGTGGTTGCTGTGGCTGTGGGGATGACGATGACGACGAAGACTTCGAAGACACGTACTTTGAAGTAACGTGCCCCAAGTGCAACGAAACCATTTGCCTGTCGGAAGAAATCCTTGAAGAAGGCGAAATGGATTGCCCCAACTGTGGGGAACACCTTGAATTCGAACTGGAAGAAGTCGAAGACGAGGAAGCCGCTTCGGAAGAATAATTTTCGAAAAAGTAAAAGGGAACACTGTGGGGGGATGCTTTCACAGTGTTCTTTTTTGCGCCGTGCCATATAAAGGTGGCCGGGATTACCTAGTGACATGCAGGAGGTTATTGGAATGAAAAGAAAGTGGGGAACAAAACTGGCGGCGTCCTTTTTGGGCTTGATGCTCCTGATGGTAGGCTGCGCCGCGCCGGAAGAAGAGGCTTCGACCCCCAGCAGCCAGACCCAGGAAAGTGAAGCTTCAAAAGAAGAAACCCAGACGGAAACGGGGCTGCCGGCTGCGCTAACCGTGGGTGTGCTGAAAGGCCCTACCAGCTTGGGAGCTCTGCAAGTGATGGAACAGGCACAGCACGATGAAAACTTAACCATGGAAGTATACACATCATCCGACGAAATGGTGTCCGCCCTGAGTAGTGGCACCGTGGATGCAGCCTGCTTGCCCACGAATCTGGCGGCGAATTTATACCAAAAAACCGAAGGCGGCGTGAAAATTGCCTGTGTGAACACATTGGGCATTTTGTCGGTGGTGACAAACGGTGAAACGGTAAATTCCATTGCCGACTTGAAAGGGAAAACAGTTGTGTCGTCGGGCCAGGGCGGTGTGCCGGAATTTGCGTTTAACTATATTCTGGAACAAAATGGACTGGAAGCCGGAAAAGATGTCACGGTGACCTATCTGTCGGAACACAGCGAAGTGGCGCAGCAGCTCATGGCAGGCGACGCCACCATTGCGGTACTGCCGGAACCGTTTGTCACCCAGGTAACTACGAAACAGCCTGATTGCCAGGTAGCGCTGGACCTGACAGAGGAATGGGACAAAGTAGCCGGCGGCAGCGTGCTGTCCATGGGATGCCTGGTGGTCAAGAGTGACTATCTGGAAGATGAAACAAACAAAGAGACCTTTGATCGCTTTCTTTCCCTGTACCAGGAATCGGTAGAGTTTGTCAATGCCAATCCGGAAGAAGCCGGACAGCTGTCGCAGACGTTTTCGCTTATGGAGGCAGATGTGGCCGAAAAAGCCATTCCCCGTTGTAATATTGTGTATATAGCCGGGAAAGAGATGAAAGAGCGGCTGACGCCGTTCTGGCAGGTGTTGTACGACAGTAACCCGGCTTCCATCGGGAAGGCCCTGCCGGACGATAACTTCTACTATGAAGCCGAGTAATCCGTTCTCTTTCAAATCCGGGACCGGAGCCCGGTGGGTACGCCGGGTGTTGGTAGCGGTGTTTTGGGTAGGATTGTGGCAGATCGTATGCCTGATCACAGGCCACGAATACTATTTGGCTTCGCCCTGGTCTGTTTTACAGAGCTTATGGCGTTTGGGAGGACAGGCAGCTTTTTGGAACAGCTGTATACAAACCACCGGGCGCATACTGTTGGGCCTTTTTCTGGGGGCGGTGCTGGGATGTTTACTGGGAGCCATAACGGCGCGGTTAGCCTGGGTTGAAGCACTTTTGCAGCCCTTGCTGGCCCTCATTAAGGCAACCCCGGTCGCTTCGTTCATCCTGT
>CAJKJS010000320.1 GCA_905200265.1 uncultured Oscillospiraceae bacterium | reverse complement strand
TAAACGCCCGGGCACCAAAAAACGAAGGAATTTCCCTTTTTAATACCTGAAATGACCAACTGCGGCTGGCAAACACAAACAGCTTATTGGTTATATACGCAAACAAAATCGCCAAAATCGTGGCAATTACATTGGTAAGCAAGTAAGCGTCTTCCCCCAACAGGAAATTTAGTCCCCAAAACAGTACCAGATTGACTAGCGTTGTCGCTGCACCAAAGATCAAATACAAAACCGGCTCCCGGTATTTAGGCCAGTTGGCAAATGGCTTCATAGAAATTGACTCCTTCTTCTTTTCCTTAATATAACACGCAAAGTATACCGTATCGCATATGAAAAAGCAACGGAAAGAAAGTCCCTTGCAAAAGCAGGGGGGTGTGCTACAATAAGATTATCATATGTAAGGAAGGGACATCTATGGGACTGCCACAAAATTTGCACGAAGATTTAGCTGGTATCCAGTCCTTAGCCGCCAGTGTGATGGAGCAAGTACGCGCCCGGCTGTATGTGGAATTACGGTTTTTAGATCGCGCTCTCTTCGGGCTGCAGCCTACACCGGTACTTACTTTTCCGACCCTTGGAAGTGACGGGACCCACTTATTTTACAATCCGGCCTATGTAATCGGGCGCTGGACTGACGGAAAAAACGAATTGTGCCGGGATATTTTGCATACCGCGCTGCACTTTGTATTTCGTCATCCTTTTGTAGCGCCAAACACAAATCTTATTCTGTGGGATATTGCCGTGGATGTAGCGGTTGAAGCCGCCATTACAGATCTCTCTATGCCATGCCTTACAAGTATGTTCGAACCGGGGGAAGCGGGTTTTCTTTCCCTTTTGCGGGAACACGTGCCACAGCTCACGGCCGAGCGGATTTATGCCTTTTTAAAAGAGGGTGGTGTACAGCCGCCTCTACTAGGAGAAATGGCCGCCGCTTTCCGGCGAGACAGTCATGAACACTGGTACACGTCACAGCAGGCATCTTTCGATAATGATCCCCTGCGTCCCAGCCAGTGGGAGCAAATTCGCCGCCGGGCCCAACAGGAACTGTCCCTACAACAGAAAGCC
This sequence comes from uncultured Oscillospiraceae bacterium, assembly GCA_905200265.1. Taxonomy (GTDB): domain Bacteria; phylum Bacillota; class Clostridia; order Oscillospirales; family Acutalibacteraceae; genus Heritagella. The sequence continues at coordinate 1,529 of CAJKJS010000320.1, read as the reverse complement.
TATGGCAACAAAAGCCGCGGGTTGCTGCTCAATATGCGGGAAGCTACCCGAGAAAAAGTCGACTACCGCACATTTCTGCAAAAATTCACCCACCGGGCCGAAGTACTGCACCTGAGTGACGAGGAATTTGACCCCATTTTATACACCTATGGGCTAAACACCTATGGATGTTTGCCGCTCATTGAACCACTGGAATTTCGGGACGAAAAACGGCTTTCTTCGTTTTGCATTGCGCTGGATACGTCGGGCTCGTGCAGCGAATCGCTTTCCATGCGATTTTTGCAGCATACCTGTCAGCTGCTTTTGCAAAATGGCACGCTATTCCGCCGGTTCCACCTGCATATTTTGCAGTGCGATGCGGCCATAACGGGGGACACCGTGATCCGCACTCGAGAAGAGTTGCCGCAAAAACTGGCTTCCATCCGCCTGCGCGGCGGAGGCGGCACGGATTTCCGCCCAGTCTTTACCTATATAAAAGAGCTAATGAAGAATGACCCCACGTTCCGGCCTCAGGGACTTTTGTACTTTACCGATGGCAAAGGGCGCTTTCCCCAAACCCGTCCGCCCTACCCCACCGCCTTTGTCTTTCTGCGGGAAGACGACGACCCGCCAATGGTCCCCCCCTGGGCCATGGCCGCTACGTGGCGCCAAAATGAACTAATCGAACAATGGGAAGAAGGTGCTGCCCTGTGAACATTCAGGATGCCAAAGAACAAATCCGCCGTACCGTAGCGGCTTATTTGAGCAAAGATGCCATGGGCGATTACCGGTTGCCGGCTGTACGCCAGCGCCCGCTGTTTCTGCTGGGAGCCCCCGGTATCGGGAAAACTGCCATTATGGAACAGGTCGCAAGCGAAATGCACATCAGACTGCTCAGTTATTCCATGACCCACCACACCCGGCAAAGTGCTATTGGGCTGCCCATGCTGGTGCAACACACGTATGAGGGAAAAACCTATACCATTTCGGAATACACCATGAGCGAAATTATTGCCGCCGTATACGATGCCATGGAAAACCAGCACCAAACCGAAGGCATTCTGTTTTTGGACGAAATCAACTGCGTATCGGAAACCCTGGCCCCGGCTATGCTGCAATTTTTGCAGTACAAAACGTTTGGCGGTCACGCGGTACCGGCCGGCTGGGTTGTGGTGCTGGCCGGGAATCCGCCGGTTTACAACCAGTCCGCCCGGGAATTCGATATCGCCACCCTGGACCGGCTAAAAATTCTGGAAATCGAACCGGATTATGCCGTGTGGCGCCGGTATGCCGCGGAACGAAATGTTCACCCGGCGATCCTCGCCTATTTGGACCAGAAGAGCGACCGGTTTTATCAAATCGAATCGACCCCCGACGGTCCGTGTTATGTAACCGCCCGCGGGTGGGAAGATCTATCGGTGATGATGCAGCTGTACGAAGACCTGGATTTTCCCATTGACGAAACGCTAGTGCGGCAATATCTGCACCGGGATGAAACCGCTCAGGACTTCGCGCTATTCTATGATATTTGGCAAAAATACCGCCAAGAT
>CAJKJS010000319.1 GCA_905200265.1 uncultured Oscillospiraceae bacterium | reverse complement strand
ACGGCTTTTTTAGGTTATACGCTTATTACTGGCGGGAGACCGACAGCGCCCGCAGAGCGTTGAGAATCGCCAGCACGGCGACGCCCACATCGGCAAACACGGCGGCCCACATGTTGGCAAACCCGAAGGCTGACAGAATCAATACCCCGATTTTCACGAGCAGGGCAAACACGATGTTTTCTTTTACAATGCGCATGGTGCGTCTTGCCAGACGGATGGCCTGGGGCAGGCGGAGCAGGTTATCGTGCATCAGCACTACGTCGGCCGCTTCCATGGCGGCATCGCTGCCAAGGCCGCCCATGGCCACGCCCACATCGGCCCGGGCCAGCACCGGGGCGTCGTTGATGCCGTCGCCCAAAAACAGCACCGTACCCCGGCGGTTCTTCTCCGTCAGCAGGGCTTCCACCTGGTGGACTTTATCCCCGGGCAGCAGCCCGGCGTGGACTTCGTCGGGGGAAAGCTGGGAGGAGACCCACCGGCAGGCGTTTTCCGTGTCGCCCGAGAGCATCACGATCTTTTTAACGCCCAGCTGCCGCAGCTCGGTAAGGGCTTTGGCGGCGTTGGGACGCACCGCGTCGCTAATCACAATGGTGCCAAGGAACGTTGTATCCTCCGCCACAAATAACAGCGCGCCGCCCTGTTCGTTTTCGCTCTCCTCCGGCAGGGGAATGGAGGCTTCCTGTAAAAAGGCCCGGTTGCCCACCCGAATGAGGCGCCCATCCACCTGGGCGCACACGCCCCGGCCGGGCACTTCGTGCATATCCTGCGGATTCGGGAGAAGAAGGCCCTTTTCCGTTGCAGCCTTATGCAGGGACCGGGCAATGGGATGGGTGCTCAGGCTTTCAGCTGCCGCGGCTTTTTGCAGCAGCTCTTCTGCCGGTACACCCGGGGCGGGGGACAGGGCCTGCACATCGAAGACACCGGCGGTGAGGGTGCCGGTTTTATCGAAAGCGGCGGTTTCCACCCGGCTGAGCGCTTCCAGATCCTGGCCGCCTTTTACAAGGACCCCCAGCCGCGACGCGCCGCCAATGCCGCCAAAGAAGCTCAGCGGCACCGAAATGACCAGCGCGCACGGGCACGATACCACCAAAAACGTCAGCGCCCGGTACACCCACACGCTCCATGCCTGCCCCGGTACAAGCAGCGGCGGCAAAATCGCCAGCAACACGGCGGCCAGTACTACGACGGGGGTATACACCGCGGCAAACCGGGTAATGAACGCTTCCTGGCGGGATTTACGGGCGGCGGCGTTTTCCACCATGTCGATAATGCGGCTGGCGGTGGATTCCCCAAACGAGCACGTGGCCCGCAGGGTGAGCGCGGCGCTCTCATTGACACAGCCGCTGAGCACCGTATCGCCGGGGGCGGCCCGCCGGGGCACGCTTTCGCCGGTGAGGGCGCTGGTATCCAGCCTTGATTCCCCCGTGAGCACGACGCCGTCCAGCGGCACCCGCTCCCCGGGGCGCACCAGGAAGGTGTCGCCCGGCTGGAGCAAAAAGGCGTCGACGGTTTCTTCCCCGCCGTCTTCCAGCAGGCGGTGGGCCGTGTCGGGACGAATGGCCATCAGCGACTGAATCGACCGGCGGGACCGGTTGACGGCGTACTGTTCAAAGGTTTCGCCGATTTTATAAAAGATCATCACGGCGGCGGCTTCGGGATATTCCCCAATGATCAAAGCCCCCAGGGACGCGACGCTCATGAGAAAGTTTTCGTCGAAGATTTGCCCGTGCAAAATGTTCCGCCCGGCTTTTTTCAGCACGCCCGCCCCCGATAATAGATAGGCGGCCACATAGAATGAGATACCCACCGGGGCGTACCCGGCCCTCGTCAGCGGGCCGTCAAGAAGCAGCGCCAGAATCAGCAGGCACAAAGCCGAAAGGAGCAGCCACAGGTTCCGTTTTCCTTTCATCACAAAAAGCCCCTTTCGTTACCCGACGCGGCGCACCGTGAGCGCGCCGTCTACGGTTTTGGCGGCGGCGGTGGCCTGTTCGGTGACCTGGACAGCCAGAGCGTCGTCGCAGACAATGGTCATGCGCTGGGTGAGGAAATTGACGTTTGCCCCCTCCACTCCGGGCAGAGCGGCGACTTTGCGTTCAATTTTCGCGGCGCAGTTGGCACAATCGAGTCCGTTTAACGTAAATACCATTTTCATGATGATTTCCCCTTTCTAAATTTAGACAGACGTTTTACAGTTCGTGCACGTGGGACAGGCCGTTTTCCAGCATCAGGCGCACGTGGTCATCCAGCAGCGAATAGCACACCGATTTGCCCTCCCGCCGGCATTTGACCAGCCCGCCGCGGCGCAGCAGGCTGAGCTGATGGGATACGGCGGATTTTTCCATGCCCAGTACGGCGCACAGATCGCACACACACAGTTCACACGTGTGCAGCGCCCACAGAATGCGCACCCGGGTGGGGTCGCCCAGCAGGCGGAAGTACGAAGCGGTTTTTTCCAGTTTGCCGCTGTCCGGCATGTGGGCGGCGGCTTTTTCGACGGCTTCCTGATGCACCAGGGTGGTGGAGCAGGTATACGTGCTGTGGGGCATCCATAAACCCTCCTTTGGTTGATTTGTTGAACAGTTGAACAATCATTCA
>CAJKJS010000318.1 GCA_905200265.1 uncultured Oscillospiraceae bacterium | reverse complement strand
CTCTTCACAAAATAAGACAACCAAATATGAACACGTGATTCCGTTGCTGGTTGCGATCGAAGAAGATCCGAACACCGACGGACTGCTGGTACTTCTGAACACGGTGGGGGGCGATGTGGAAGCAGGTCTTGCCCTAGCCGAATTATTGGCTGGCATGAAAAAACCAACGGTTTCCCTCGTACTGGGGGGTGGGCACTCCATTGGTGTGCCACTGGCAGTGGCTGCAAAACATTCCTTTATTGTTCCGTCTGCTACCATGACCATTCATCCGGTGCGCATGAATGGGTTGATGCTGGGTGTACCGCAAACTCTTGAGTATTTCCAGCGTATGCAGGATCGCATTACGACGTTTGTAGCCCATAATTCCCGCATCAGCCCGGATCGGTTTTTACAGCTTGCCATGAATACGGAAGAACTGGTGATGGATGTTGGTACCGTACTGGATGGTTCGGCAGCCGTTCGGGAAGGACTTATTGACACGTTGGGATCTTTGTCAGATGCTTTATCGTGTCTTTATGACATGATTGACAAGCAACGGAAGAAAGAAGACAAAAAGGGGAAAAAAGCTCAGGGCAAAAAGAAATTGTCCTGATCCCCACAGATCGGCGGCATGCCCGCCGAAATACATCGAAACGGAGGAACTTTGTAAAATGGAGATTTGGGAAGCTATTGTACAGGGTATTATTCAGGGAGCGACGGAGTTCCTTCCCATATCCAGTAGCGGACATCTGTCCTTAACACAGCATGTAATTGGTGCCCAGCCGGAAAGCCTGTTTTTTGACATCATGCTGCATGTAGGTACACTGGTAGCGGTTTTGGCCGTCTATTATAAAATTGTGTGGCGCATGATTAAGGAATTTGTCTTACTGGTACGGGACGTATGCACCGGTCATTTTAAATGGAAAGCGATGAGTGATGACCGCCGCCTTCTGATGATGCTGATTATTGGCCTTGTACCCTTGTTCCTGCTTTTCCTGCCCGTACCGGGAACCGGCATGAAAATTAAAGACTATGCGGATTTGTGGGCCACAGACAGCAGTGTGCTGCTAGAAGGGTTTGCTCTATTGGCAACGGCCGCTTTGCTCACAATCGGAATTATTTGCAGCCGTAAATATTCGAAAAAGGTGATCCTTACCAGCGACGGGAGGAAGATGCGTTTCGACGGGCGCAAAAAGTATCATACCATTGATGCGCTGTGCGTCGGTGTAACCCAGTGCCTGGCCGCTGTTTTTCCCGGTCTTTCTCGTTCTGGTTCCACCCTGTCCGTTTCTTTGATGCGCGGTATCAACAAACAAAAGGCACTGGACTATTCCTTTGTACTGGGAATTCCTGCCATTCTGGCCGCAGCGATTTTGTCCATCAAAGATGTTAGCAGTGACCCGGTGAATATTGCACCGGCCGCCGTGATTGCCGGCATGATTGCATCAGCTATCGTCGGTTTTTTGGCCATCAAACTGTTTAAATGGATGCTCGCCAGCGATAAACTCTATATTTTTGCAATCTACGCTTTTGTATTAGGTCTTGCAACGATTATTGTCGCATTAGTCGAACAAAGCACAGGTACCAACCTGTTTACCGGTATGCCGCTTTAAAATGCGGATTCATTGATTCTACATAGCATAAGGAAGTAACAACCATGGCAACACGAAAAAAGACAAGAACAAACACAAAAAAAGACACGCCCGCCCGACGGTCACCGGCACAAGGCCGAGCATCGTCACGCAGTCGTACAAACCGGCCTCGTTCTGCTCCGCCATCCGGGCAGGCAGCCCTGACTCCCGAGCAACAAAAGCAGCATAATCAGGTCCGGGCGGTTATTCTTTTTGCTGTGTCTGTGCTACTGTTTTGCCTGGTACTTGTTCCCGGTGAATCTCTTTGGCTATGGTTCCATGAACTGTTGCCGGGTTTATTTGGTATTTGGGCCATTGTGTGGCCGGTACTGCTTATGTACATTGCGGTAATCACTGCACTGGAAAAGCGAAAAGGAAAACTTCGTTCACAGATTATTTCCATGTCGTGCGTGATTCTGCTATGCTGCGCCAGTAGTTTTATTTTTGAAAATAACCAACCGCCGCAAGGAAACTTCTTTGCTCTTCTGGCTGAGTTTTATATGCATGGCGTGCACGGTGGGGGAGCCGGACTACTGGGCAGCTTGATCGGCTGGCCGTTTTTGCAATTACTTGGCAGTGTAGGATCTAAAATTGTTATTTTACTGATTCTATTTGTGGCCATCATGCTGCTGACCGGAACCACCTTGGTACAATTATTCCGTACTTTATCCCGTCCGGCCCGTGCGGCCATTCAGGTACGGGAACGGCATCGGGAAGAGAAAATGGCCCCGCCGGCCGATCCTATTGATATTCCGCTGCCGTCTCACCCTGTGCAGTCCGCCGGCAAGCCGGTTGTGAATGAAAAACAATCCCGCGTGGTAGCTGCTGCCAGTGCGATGAATCAAACGATTGACATTCCCGGTCCCCATTCGACTAAAACGCAGGCTGCTGTGGAAGAAAAACAGCCCGGTAATCTGCAAGAGGCCGTACAGGCCGCCAGCAAGGCATCGATGGACCCCGGTGCTTCACAGCCGGCTGATGTATCTCAG
>CAJKJS010000317.1 GCA_905200265.1 uncultured Oscillospiraceae bacterium | reverse complement strand
CCCTCTCGCGCTTTTCGAAGCGCTCGTCCACCACCCCTATCTACCCTGGCTCCCTGCTCCTCGCCCATCCGACCGTCCGGCAGCACGCAAAGGGCAGCGCCAGGCGCAGCCGCCCCGCGACAGACTGCCATTCCGGCCTCCCTTCCGGGGACAAACAAAAAAGGGACGGCTATGTATGGCCGTCCCTTTTTTACCCGTATTTCCCTTTATTCCCCCGCGCTCTCGATTTTGCTCTTGAGACCCTGGACGATTTTCGTGAGGAACCCGGGCAGGGGCACGCCGGTGTCGCCGATATTCTCGAGGATGGAGATGACTTCATTCACAATCAGCCACACAGCCGTGAGGGACGAAACCAGCATAGGCAGGTGAATCTCTACCCCCAGCTGATCGCCACCATAGAGCAGCAGCCAGTCGAGCACGCCCCCCACAGCGATGAGCAGCCACATGCACACCTTCTTGGCGATGCCGTTGATCCCTTTGTAGCTGCTCACCTTCTGCCCCCGGCGGTGGGCGGCGGCGAGGCCGGTCGCATAGTCCATCACGTTGCACCCCACCAGCACATACACCGGCACGGCCAGCACCCCCAGCCACGAGGACAGCAGCCCGAACACGGTCACACAAACCGCTTTTATAGCTTTCAAAAAATCCATTGCTTTCCCCCTTTTCCCTTATGTAATCGTCAAATAGCTCTTGTCGTAAAACAGGTACCCGCCGGAGACATCCAGCCACCCGTCGGGGTTGATGGAAATAAGTGTGACTGTATCGCCTTTGTTTAGCTGCCGCAGGACTTTGGCATTCGTACCCGGCTCTTTGCGCAGGTTCACCGCCGTGCCGTTACAGGTCACCGTTTTGGGGCCGCTGCGGCCGGGGCCGTTTACATAGGCATTGTACATCCAGCCGGTGACACCGCCGGTTTTCACTTTCGACCAGCCCCAGCCGTCGTCGTCCAGCAGTTCGAGTTTGTCCCCCTTATTGGCCGTCCCCAGTATTTTGGCGGCGGTGTGGGCTTCCTGACGGATACGCACGCCGCTGCCCGTACAGGTACCGGTTGCCGCACTGGCTGCGGCCTTTTCCTCATAGGAAACAAAACAGGTATCAAGGTCCACATGGCCCGGTACCCCGTTTACGTCCCCCGTGCCGGTAACCTGCTGAATAGCGCAGGGATAGGCCGGGCCGCCGGTGTAATCCGCCAGCCACAGGTCATAATCGCCCAGTTCCTCCGGGTACAGCTTATGTTTGTAGTAATCCTGGTTCGTGTAATACCCGGCCCGGTACCCCGCCGCCGCGACGGTCTCACAAAACGCCTTGGTGACATCGGTCACATACCGGGCGTCGACTTTTACCCCGGCCTTTTCGGCGTAGGTTTCGCTGTCGTACTCAAAGTCGAAAAACACCGGGTAGGTGATACGGGATTTATACGGCCCGATCACGGAAAGGCAGGCTTTTGCCTCCTTTTTCGCCTCTTCCACGCTGCGGGCGTAGGAAAACCAGTACACCCCCACCGGCAGCCCCACGTTTAAAGCGCCGTCCATGTACGCGGCAAAGCGGTTATCCTGCTGGGTCTCGCTGTTGCCGAACCCGGCCCGGATGATCACAAATTGGATCCCCGCGGCCTTCACTTTTTTCCAGTCCACCGCCCCGTTCCAGGTGCTGATGTCCATCCCTTTTCTTTCTGCCATATATTTCTTCCTCCTTTTTATCCGTGGCCGCCTTTACGCGGCCTTTGGCGGCGCGGCCTTTTGCCCCTTTTAAGCGCCGCCCTCTTCCTTTCTTCCCCCCCGCCCGGCGTTTGGCCGACTGCCCGGCGTTTGGCCTTCCGGGGCAAAATGGGTATGAAAAAAGCAGCCCCGATAGGCTGCCTGAATCATTGTGAATATAAAAAATGGGTATAAGAAACGCCCGCACATGTCTGCACGGGCTGTCTGTGTATAAAGAATTAATAATAGATAATGCCGTCACGCTGGCATTTCTCATACCATTTTTTCCAGTAATTGTAGGACTCCACCGCTTCCGGAGGGGCCTTATCCGTCAGGTGAGGAAGCTCGCTTTCGTCATACCAGACCCATTCGGGGTTTGATTGAAAAAAGACCTTTTTCTGAAGATCTTTCATGCTCATAGCGCTCCCACCTTTCGTAAAAACAATTCGCAGAATTTTCTTGGTTCATCACGATTCTACCCTTCGGAAAAGCATTCCGCCATCACTTTCTGAAACGTCAGAAGTTACCTGTATCGATCGTTCCTTTTTCAGCGCACTTTTAGCGAGTGGATACACAGCCTTAACGAGAGTTCCGTAGGCCCCTAGCCAACCGCTTTTCCACCCATTTGGAAATACGGAAAATAGGCAAGAAAACCTGACCAAAGGGTGGTGATTCACTTCTGTTCCTGAAAATAAGGAAGTAAATCGAAATCAGACAGCACATATAAAGCGTCAACGTCTTTATCATTTCTGACGATTATTTGTCCTAATGGGTGCGTATAGCGCTGCACGAATGTGCCTGTGACATCTTCCAGAGTTTCCTGGTGAGAAATTCCGGGAATGTTTTTTTCGATGGCTTCACATTGCCTTTTAAAAAGCGTTTCATCGGAACATGTACAAATA
>CAJKJS010000316.1 GCA_905200265.1 uncultured Oscillospiraceae bacterium | reverse complement strand
CGTATTGTCTCGTAAGAAAACGGTCTTTCCAAAAAAACTTATAGGCTTCGTTTTTCCCTTTTCAAAAATGATTTCTGGTGTATTTCTGACCGTATTTCCGATTTATTATACTTCAGCTTTGCAGAATTGTCCATAGTTCGTTATGCAAAAGTAGATATTGGCCTTTCCTATCATAGCTTTTCTTCCGTTTTTAGGCAGCTTTTTACGGCTCCTTTGTCAGCGAAAAGGTTACTGATACGCTGCCGCTACTCAGGGCTTTTTCCCACCCATTTCGATTTTCTACGCGACCTAGCCGAGTATAGCTCCACGAATTGGACCCATAAAAGATGACGATTTGATTCCCTTGGTACAAAACAATATCCCCCGCTTTTGTCGTTGTCTGAGCATTGGCTGTGGGCAAGGTTTTTCCCAAATTTCCTACCTTTTCAAATCCACCATAATCGTCCATTTGTATCGTAATAGGTCCTTTTTCCAGTTCCTCTTTCAGTGCTTGGGCTCCGGCGTTTTCAGCAAAAACGGCCGAAAATGTCACACCCTTGACCGTTACATAAAAAACGGATGCGTTCATACCTTCTTCCTCCTTTTGATTGGGCTTAATCGATTCTTGCCCCCTATGGTCGGATTCCGATTCTGATAGGCTGCTTTCTATTCCGGAAGAGGAACTTTGTGAAAGCAGGGAACTTTCTTCCCTAGTCGAAGCCGAACAACCACCCAGCCCTATAAGAAAGCAACCGACCAAACTCAGGATACACCAAAAATTTCTTTTTCCTTTCGTTCTCATGTTGCTCACTCCCTTTGTGGCTGGTATCGTCTTTTTTCATTCTTTATAGGAAAGCCCCGTTGCACACCTGAATGACTTGACCTTTCACATGCCGGCCCATTTTACTGGCTAGAAATAGACATGCATACGCCTGATCCATCGGGTCGCATTCGGGACCAGGGAAATAGACAAAATGACCGCTGTGCTCCAGCATTTTGGCTCCACCGGGCTGCTGTCCCGCTTTGTTGGCCACATGGGCAGGCGTGACGGTTGCTCCGGGTGCCACGGCATTGCAGCGGATATTGGTATCAATTAAACGCATGGCCACATTTTTTGTCAGCGTATTCAGCGCCCCTTTCGTTGATGTATACGTAGCGCCGCAGAAAGGCCGTTCTCCATTGACTGAAGAAATATTGATAATCACACCGTCATTTTTGGGGAGAAAAATTTTTAGCGCTTCCCTTATATACCGCATGGGTCCACCCAGGTTGGTATCCATTACATACAGCATCCATTCATCATCGGTTTCGTCAATCAGTTTCTGTTCCCCAATACCGGCGTTATTGATCAGAATATCCACATCGCCAAACTCCCGCAGAGCCGTTTTAAAGACTCTCTTGGTATCATCGGTAGAACACACGTCCGCCACGACTCCGATGGCGCGGCCACCTTTTTCTCGAATCCCTTCCACAACCTGATCCAGTTTTTCTTGTCCTCTGGCGGTTAGCACAACAGCCGCCCCTTCTTCGGCAAATAATTCGGCCATCGTCTGCCCCATGCCGTAACTAGCGCCGGTAATAACGGCCACTTTTCCTTTAAGCATCTCTTTCTCCATCATAACCCCTCTTTTCACTTTCTTTCTGGTTTTAGTATATCGAAACTAGATTTCCATATCAAATACTTATTCATAATTCATATTGATAACTATTTTCTATAGATTTTATGCTATGCTACTTATAAGGAGGCATTTTTATGGAACTGAGAGTTTTACAGTATTTCTTAGCGGTAGCCAGAGAACAAAATATTTCCTCGGCTGCCGAATCGCTTCATCTTTCACAGCCTACACTATCCACCCAACTAAAAGCTCTGGAAAATGAACTGGGAAAGCAACTGCTGATCCGCAAAACCAAAGGCTCTCGCAAAGTTTTGCTAACCGAAGAGGGCATGATTTTACGCAAGCGAGCGGAAGAGATTTTAGAGCTTATAAAAATAACGGAAAATGAAATTTCGTTGTCCGATGATGCTATTGCCGGGGATGTTTATATTGGTGCCGGGGAATCCGATATGATCCGCTTCGTGGCAGAGGCCGCCAAAAAACTGCATGAAAAATATCCCGCTATTCGCTACCACTTGCTCAGCGGCAACGCCACATTTGTAAAAGAATACTTAGATCGCGGTCTTATTGATTTTGGTGTGGTGTATGGTCCCGTAGACCCTGGCATTTACAGTTCGCTTACAATTCCCCAGCACGATACATGGGGTGTCCTTATGCGCAAAGATGCCCCTCTGGCTAAATATGACAGCATTCGCCCTCAGGATTTGCAGGATCAACCGCTAATTGTATCCGCACAAGAAACAGATGTCTGGCCTCTGTCTCAATGGTTCCAGCAAGATTTCGCCAAACTTCCCATTGTTGCTACCTATAATTTGGTTTTTAACGCCTCTTTACTGGTACAGGAAGGGCTGGGGTACGCGTTATGTCTCGATAAGCTGATCAACGTCAGCGGTGACAGCCCTCTGTGTTTTCGCCCTCTTTGTCCGAAAATAGAAGCCGAAGCTTCGGTCATTTGGAAACGGTACCAGGTTTTTTCCAAAGCCTCCACCTGTTTTTTACAGGAGCTGAAAAAAATCCTGGCCCATTCGAACGAAGAGCCCTAAT
>CAJKJS010000315.1 GCA_905200265.1 uncultured Oscillospiraceae bacterium | reverse complement strand
ATGCTGCGGCGTAAACCAGCACCGCTTGACAACCCAGTTCTTCGTACCGCTCTTCCACTGTTTCTATGTCATAGCATTCCTGTCTTCCCGTATAGGGGTCATTCAGGTACACCATACCATCCTCATACCCCACCAGCACTAAGCAGTGTTCCCCCGCTATCCACGTGAACGTTTCGCCGTTTTCCAATACCCAACTGTTACCCACCCGGGCGGGTTTCATCTCTACCGTGGCCCATATGAGCACCGGTGTGCCTTGGGATACACAATCGAAAAGCTCAGTAAGCGATGCCCCCGTATAGTCTTCTGCCTGGCAGCGGGTACTGTTTTTGTTGATGGCGTCCACAATCACCGGTGCATAACAGCCATAGGAATCCGTCGTTAATGGATTCCCTACAAATTCTTTCCGGGGGTCGGGGCCATACTGCACCCCATCCAGGGTATAAAAATTCCCCGCAGGCAGCCAGTTTTCTGCTACTTCTTCCGGGGTAACCTCCTCACCCCAATATTGCAACGCCATGGCGGCGGCCGTCGCTTCACATCCGGTAGGCAAAGAGGGATACTGGCAGTAAAGCGGGACGTGCAAACGTGTATAGACGGCATCCACTTTTTCCTCCCGGGTTTCTGCTTTCCTATCTATTTCCATTGTAACGGGAACGGGAATTTTCACGGTACAGGCTACAAATCCCAGCAATAGCCCTATAAAAAGCAAGGCGGCCAATGGTCGTTTCTTTTTCCTTCTTTTTCTTGTTTCCATAAGGACAAGCCTCCTTTTCTTTGTTCCTATCATAAAGAAGGCTTGTATCAAAACATGGAAAAAGTTGTATCAAAAAAGAAAGAATTTGCTTTTAGTCCTTTTCTGCCTCTCCTCCGATCAGATAAGTCATCAACACATACTGATACTCCGTATTTTGGTCCCCTCCTTGCACGGAAAACTGATCGTCCCGCAATCCCAGTTCTTCTCTCACATATTGTTCCATCATTTGCTCAACCGCAGACATCTCTATGCTATCGGTCTGTGTGCCCCCCACACTTTCAAAAGAAAATTGCAAAAGTGTGTCTGTTTTCTGTTCATACAACAGATTGAGGATGGTACTTTGTTCCTCATAAGTATAGGTAAAACTGACTGAAATGAGCTGTACCACTAAGGGGGTGTTGTGATAAGAAAGCAGCATACTGTCTTCTTCCAGGTGCATGCCCCCTTTTTCGGCTATCTGCTGAAAAAAGGCATTCACATCCGCTTCTTTTCCAAAGATCTCTTGCAGCAGTTCGCGGCTTTCCTGACGGATTTCGGGGGACTCGCCGGTTGTTTGTCCCCACTTAGCCGGATAGAACAAATAGGCATATTGATTATTGCAATACAACTGGGCTACTTCCTGGCGGGTAATATCCGCTGTATCCCGGTGTTCCAAAGTCCAGTATACTTCTTCCTGATCGTCAAGAAGAGACCGGGCCATCCAAACGGGCAGCAGCATAACACCTACGGTTATCAGTAGTAAAAATCCGACTACGGTTATTCTGTTTCTAGTCTTCATCGGTTTTCTCCTCCTTTTGCAGGGAAAAGAAAACACGGGTCCCTTTTCCTTTCTCACTTTCAAACTGCAATTTGGTTTTGTGTAGCCGGGCAATTTTTTCACACAACGAAAGGCCCAACCCGGCACCGCCCAAGGCCCGGGAACGCGCCTTATCTTCCCGGTAAAAGGCTTCGGTCAGGTAGGGGATGTGTTCTTTGGGAATCCCTCGTCCGTTATCCTGCACCCACAAGGTGACCGTCTCGTCCCCCTCATCACAACCAATCTGAATCTGCCCACCTTTTTCTGTTGCCTTACAGGCATTGTCCATTAAATTGATAAGCAATGAAATCAGCAATTCTTCGTTGGCCATGACCATAGCGGAACTCCACATGGTTGTAATTGTCACCTGGTACCGGCGAGAAAGCGCTGCGATGGTAGCCGATAACCCCTGCTGTAAATCCGTCAAGCGCACCGGTTCCATGTCGATTCTTTCGTTTTCATACACATATAAGGTCAGAAGTTGGCGGGATAGTTTTTCCAGCCTCCGTGCTTCCTGATAAATAGCCCCGGCCGCCTCTTTCTTTTCGTCTTCCGTTAGGTCATACCCATGCAACATCTGGGCATATCCCATAATGGCCGTCATGGGCGTTTTAATTTCGTGGGAAAAGCTAGATACAAATCGGTCCCGCTTTTCGCCTTCCCTTTTAATTTCGTCCATTTTTTCCCGCACGGTTACGGACATGGTATTAAAACTTTCGGCCAAATGGCGAATTTCTTCATCGTGGCTTTTCGTAGGAACGGTTTTTCCGTAATCTCCTGCCGCAATGTCCTGCGTTGTCTTCATCAGGGCTTGCAGGGGAGACACCATCCGGCGGGATAGGAAAAACAGGCAAAGACCACTTCCTAACGAAAACAGACATACAGCGACTGAAAAACTCCACCACAGTTTCATCGTGTAGGCCTGTACCTGAGAAAAATCGGATGTTACGTGAATCAAAAATCGATCGGTACCCATGCGTACCCGACAAACCGCTTCCATCATGCGTGTTTCCCCCTGGCCAGTAAAAAAGTACAGGCCCTCGTTATCCCGCAACTTCTGGCTGCGGGCGTCTCCCTCTTCCACTGGTTCAATC
>CAJKJS010000314.1 GCA_905200265.1 uncultured Oscillospiraceae bacterium | reverse complement strand
ACACCCAGGGTGGCTGGCTGGATAAAGAATCCACCCAGCAGCTACTGCCCTACTTAAAGCGGCGCTATACCTTAGAAGGTGTTGTGCTCTCGGTGGAAGAAACCGGTGACGCTTGCCCAAACGTTGAACTGTCGTTATTCCTGAAAGATCCCCCGGCAGACGGCGAAACAGGTGGCACATTAGATTCCGTTACTCGTACGCCAGTAGCACCGGTTTTGCCGGCTGCGGAACGAAAACGCCGGTGGTTCTGCAAAGTATACGCCATTTTAACTTTGGTTTTTGCTATGTTCGGCATCTTTTTTGTACAAGGAAGGGACATCATTGTCCGTATCCTGGGTATTGCTATGCTGGTTATGGCGGCTGTGTGCCTAGCATGCAGCTGGTATATGCACCACACCCGGCCGCGTCCTCCAAAAGATGACAATCCCCCCTCTGCATAAAAAATTCCTCCCGGTCCGATACTCTTTTCGGAACAGGAGGGATTTTTTTGTCAGACGCAAACTTTTTTGGCCGGTATGCTTCTTCCCCCGACCCTGCCGGAGAGGCCTATCGGGAACTGAGTTCACCGGGTATTCCCGTACCTTTGGCGCCGGTGCTGAGGCGCTGTGGTATTCAACCGTTACTTGGCAACCGCATACTCACCGGTGGCCCGGGCGGCCGGTTATTTGAAGAAGACGGGCACTGGTACATGGTTTTTCGTCCCCATACAGCGCTGGAAGAAATACGGCTGTGTGCGGCCGAAGAATTGGGCCACTTTTTATTGGGGCATCCTTTAAAAGGCGGACGTGTGCGGCAGTTTGACGCATCGTCGCCCGGTATGCATGCCATAAGCGAACAATTTGCCGCCCGGTTTCTATTGCCGGGCGTGTCTTCTCACGAATCGGCGGACCAGCTAGCCCACCGCTATGTAGTCCCCAGGCTTTTTGTTTTGTCCCATCTTTCCCTGCTGCAATCGGAAGAAAAAAACGCCACTTTTTCGTAAAGGCGCACCGTTTTCGGTTTTTTTCATACTATGGGAACAGAATCACCGGGTACTGCGCCCGATTAAAGGAGGAATCCATGAGTGGCCGAAAACGATATGATTTCCGAAGTCAACAAAAGCGGGTTTAAAGAAGCCGTCTGTATTGACGCCATGCGGATCTACGACACGTGCAGCTCCAAAGACTGCCTGGAAGATCTGCGCGTAATTCTTCCGGTCAGCCAGACCGATGCTGTCAACCAGGCAACCGGCGTGCGTCTGCGTAAAGCCAGCGTTCTGACGGTTTATCTGGATCTGCAGCCCGTTCCATTCGACCGGGGATTTTATTCTGTCGACATGACCTTCTTCTTTGAAGTGGAGTTGGAACTGTTCGGGCCCCTGCAAACGGGCGTTACCACCGTTACAGGCCTGTGCGTTTTCAGCAAAAAAGTCATTTTGTTCGGCAGCGAAGGCAGCGTGAAAATGTTCGCCTCCGACAAATGCCCCGACATGCCCGACGATGGCTGCCTGCGCAACATGCCAAAAGCCACCGTTCAAGTCGCCGAACCCATCGCTTTGTCTGCCCGGTTGTGTGATCAGCCCTTCATGGGTTGTGACACGGGCTGCCGTATTCCCGAATGCATTTGCCAGCGTTTTGGTGAAGATTTCGCCTGCGGACCCCAGCAGCGCAGTGTGCTGGTAACCCTGGGCGTCTTTACCATCGTGCAGATTGTACGCAATGTGCAAATGCTCATTCCGGCCTATGATTTCTGCATGCCGGAAAAAGAATGCGTAACTAGTACCGATAATCCCTGCGACCTGTTCCGCCGGATCGAATTCCCCACGGATCAGTTCTTCCCGCCGGATGCCGGTAGCTGCGGATGCCACGAATAAAAGCGCAAAAACGGCCGGCGGCTGCGAAACGAAATTCGCGGCCGCCGGTCCTTTTTTCTTTATTTTTGGTGATGATACCGGGAAAACAGAGCATCGGCCCGGGCTGTCATAGGGGTTTGTTCAAATGGGAATTTCGCAAATGCCAAGGTTTGATTCCCATACAGGCTGCTATGCCCCGATAGCATGTAACTGAGGGCCACCGACAGCAAAAAGTATAGGCTTCCTCCCATTCCGAAGAGTTCGAAGGCAATAAACATGGACGTAACCGGGCAATTGGTTACACCGCAGAAGACCGAAACCAAGCCTACTGCTGCACACAGTGAGGGCGAAAGTCCCAATACCTGCCCCATAAAACACCCAAATGTAGCGCCAACAAAAAAGGAAGGCACGATTTCGCCGCCTTTATACCCCGAAGCCAGGGTAACGGCGGTAAATAGAATTTTTAACAGGAAGGCTTCCGGGGCCGTTTGCCCTTCGATTGCTTTTTCGATCCCGGCAATGCCGGCACCCATGTAAGCCTGGGTACCCAGCAGCCACGAAGCCCCGGCAATGACAATACCGGCCACTGCTACCCTTACATAAGCATTGGGCATTAAACGCGGCAGCCACTGTGCCATCAGGCGCATGGTGCGGCAAAACAGAATGGCCACCAGGGCGCAACCGATTCCTACCACAATAATTTTCCCTACGCTATCGAAAGCAATGGACGGGATTTCCCTTACGATAAACGTTTGGGGATGAATCCCCATGCCTGCAGCAAACTGCGAAGCTACAAACGAAGAAACCACACACGGC
>CAJKJS010000313.1 GCA_905200265.1 uncultured Oscillospiraceae bacterium | reverse complement strand
GGGCTTTTTTGCCTTATCCACGGCATCCGTAACGGCTGATCCATTTCGACCCGCGATTTTATTGGATCGCGACCCCACCGGTCAAACCTTCGCTCGGTTGCAGGCCCTCTCACAAGGGGCTCCCCGGTATGAAGCTCATCGTGGGAACCGGCGGTACCGGTTATGGTTGATTGACGATCTGGTGGTACAAGCCGCTTTACGGGGCGAAGAAGTGGCTTGTGTGTTGCCGCCTACATGGCCACGGGTGTTTTCCCTGATATTTTCCGGAGAAAAACCCGATTTTCCTCTTTGTCCCTTGATCGGTATGGTTTTTACCACTCCCTAATTCCGGTATTTTTTCGTATAAAGTAAAAAGGAAGCGCCTTTTTAAAAGGGCGCTTCCTTTTTTACTCTTCCGATTCTCCCTGATACGAAAAAGAAAAATCCGGGTCTACTTGATACAACTGGCTATACAAGGTGGCTGCCCGGCTGCGGTAATAGACCATTTTGCTGTTGAGCACATCCAGTGCTGCTGTGGTTCCTCCGGTTTCACCCGATGCTTCAATTTGCTCCATCATGGACGGTGTTTGCTCCACCCAGGTTTCCTGTTCCTGTTTTACCTGGTCGTAGGCATCCCCGGTCAGCAGTGGCAACAACGTTTGATAGGCCTGCTCCACTTCTATTTTCCAGAGAACCATATATTTTTTGCTCACTTCCAACATTTGTTGGGTGGTAGAAGCATTTTCCAGTTCCGACGAATACCCGCTGTCCAAAGGATTGGCGGCAAATCGCTGCGAAAAACCAGCATCATCACTACTGATATCCGGCAAAATGGAGTCATGGCCCGACTCTTGGGGCTGCGATACATCATTGCTTTCTTCGGGAGTAGACGAGGGGGCCTCACTTTCTTCCGATTGTTCGTTCCCTTCACTCTCCTGTGGAACAGAGGGGGGATTGCTTTCTTCTGTTACAGAACTTTCCTGTGCTTGACTGGTCTGCGACGCACCGGATATATCGGTATCCAATGTACCGCTGCCGGTCTGTGTACTACATCCTGCCAAAAACAAGCAAAGGGAGCATAGGACAAGAGCCCCCCACACCTGCCAATTTTTTCGTTGTTTCATGTGAAACCTCCTTTTTCTTTCCGATTCGGTTTCTTTTTTCTTCACTTTATCATAACTTCCCCTTGGGTGCAACCGGTTCCGGCTGCAAAAAATCGGCAAACAACGGGAACATATGGGTTTCAATTTCTTCTTTCTGTGTAAAGGCAAGCGGATTTTCTCCCTTTCCCATTTCCACTGTAAAGGCCTGTTTATGCAACGCCATTTGCACCCAGTCTTTGCACCCTCCCAAAGAGGCTAACCCTGCAGGTTGCGATTTTAAGGCATACCCGCTGCTTTTCGCCATTTTTTGAGCCCGTTCCCGGGTACCGGGCGGCTGCATACCTATACCCACATCATCATAAATTTCTTCCCCCTGGCTGTGTAGGGCCAGCACCCGGTGACAGTCCGCATGGATAATCGCCTGCATGACTGCATGGGTTTCCGGTTCACTACCAGGCCATTCGCCACCATATCGGGTAGGGGAAGGACCCAGTATCCCTGCACGGATCTCCATTTTTCGCAGGGTTTCCCATCCGGCGGGAAAATTATGGTTGAGGTCCACACCCCGGGCATTTGCCTGCCAGCAGGTGGGATCGGGCGATATTTTTCGCACTTGCGGCGCGTAGGGACCGGCCGTCTGGGCACCATGTAAGGAAATTTCCACGCCATCAGGATTGACCATGGGAACCATGAGCACGCGAACCGGCGGCGGAACCCGCAGACAATGATGAGCATAGTCCATTAGCACAGCACTGGTTATCCACTCCATCCCATGAAAACCAGCCAGAATCACCGCGGTTTCCTGTCCGCTTCCCATCCAAAGTCCGTAAAGAGGCCGCCCGCACACACTTCGGCCAATGACAGCCGCCGGACGTCCTGCTTTATCTTCCCATTGACGAATATCTTTTTGCAGTGCACCAAAATCGTATAGCATTCCCTCACGCTCCTTTTCCGTAAGTTGTATGCTCCTCTCGTTTGCTCCATACCCTTCTTTTTGGAAGAAACCTTGTTCCTAGGTGTCTTTTGGCTTATAATAAGAAAGAAAAAAGAATCCCATGCAGAAGGAGTCGTTTTTATGGATCTAACCGAAAAAACTCTGGAAAGCCAGCGCCTGTTTACGGGCCGGATTATTAACCTCTGCCTGGATAAAGCCCTGCTGCCCGACGGAAGTGTGGCCAATCGGGAACTGGTTCAGCACCCTGGTGGCGTCAGTGTAGCAGCTTTAACCGAAAATAATGAAATCTACATGGTCCGTCAGTTCCGGTATCCATACCAACAAGTGCTGCTGGAATTACCGGCCGGCAAACTAGAAAAAGGGGAAGACCCTTTCGAAGCCGTTAAACGGGAACAAAAAGAAGAAACCGGCACAATTGGCCAGTCTTATCAGTATTTGGGTAATATTTATCCCACACCCGGATATGTGGACGAAATTATTCGTCTATGGGCCTGCCGGGTAAGTGGGAAAGGATCTATGCATCTGGATGATGACGAATTTTTGGAAGTGGAAAAAGTCCCTCTGGAACAAGCGGTTTCTATGGTCCTTCAAAACCAGATTCCCGATGCCAAAACGCAGAT
>CAJKJS010000312.1 GCA_905200265.1 uncultured Oscillospiraceae bacterium | reverse complement strand
TTCTTTTACTTTACTGTGATCGCCGTCAAACAGTTCCAAAAAGCTAGCCTGGGTGCCGGTTGTCCCCTTGCTGCCAAGGAGTTTTGCTTTACTCAGCTGGTAACGAACATCTTCCAGATCCATCACCAATTCCTGCATCCACAGCGTAGCACGCTTACCCACCGTGGTAGGCTGAGCCGGTTGGAAATGCGTGAAGGCCAGCGTGGGCAGGTCTTTGTATTCATCGGCAAACTTACGCAGTACACGCAGCACACCCACAATTTTGCGTTCCACAACGCGCAGGGCTTCCGTCATGATAATGATATCGGTGTTATCCCCTACATAGCAGGAGGTAGCCCCCAAATGAATGATGGGCATGGCTTTCGGGCACTGTTGACCAAAAGCATACACATGGCTCATTACGTCGTGGCGGACTTCTTTTTCACGAGCCTGGGCCACTTCGTAATTGATATCTTCCACATGGGCTTTCATCTCGTCGATCTGTTCCTGCGTGACAGGCAGCCCCAATTCTTTTTCGGCTTCGGCCAGGGCAATCCACAGGCGGCGCCACGTTTGGAATTTTTTATCGGGCGAAAACAGGAATTTCATTTCCGCATCGGCATAACGAGCCGACAGCGGAGATTCATACGTATTTTTCACAGGCAATTCGTCCTTTCCTCACAGACTTACACGCGCTTAATCGGCATGCAGTACTGGTCTATTTTACTGTACGAGGTAAGATCCGGTATTTCGGCCGGGTAATGTCCGGTAAAGCAAGCATCACAAAAACCCTTCCGCCCAGGAATCATATGATGCAGGGCATCCAGGCTCAAGTAGGCCAGAGAATCTGCTCCCAACATGGCGCAAATTTCATCGACCGAGTGTTGGCAAGCAATAAGTTCTTCTTTCGATGGAATGTCTGTCCCATAATAGCAGGGCCACAAAAACGGGGGGGAACTAATGCGCACATGCACTTCTTTCGCACCGGCTTCCCGGAGCATGCGCACAATTCGGCCGCTGGTGGTACCACGCACAATGGAGTCATCTAACATAATGACACGTTTCCCAGCTACTTCGCGGGCAATGGCATTGAGTTTTAGCTGCACACTGCGGGCTCGTTCTTCCTGAGTAGGCTTAATAAACGTACGCCCAATATACGAATTGCGGACAATCCCTTTCTGGAAGGGAATCCCCGATTCTTCGCTGTACCCAATGGCGGCATCGACGCCCGATTCCGGTACGCCAATCACCATGTCAGCGGCTACGGGACTCTCTTTTGCAAGCAGACGGCCTGCATTCTTTCGTGCTTCGTATACACTCACGCCGTCGATGACGCTGTCTGTGCGGGCAAAGTAAATGTATTCGAAAATACACAGAGCTTTTTTCGAAGGATCTCCCTTCTTATAGGTTTTCATCCCGTCGGGCCCCACCATAACAATTTCTCCCGGTTCCAGGTCCCGTACAAACTCAGCCCCACAGGCATCCAGTGCACAGGTTTCGGAAGCAAACACCCACGTGTCCTCCCCAATCCGTCCCATACATAAAGGCCGGAATCCATGAGGATCACGGGCTGCAATCAATTTTTGCGGGCTCATAACCAGCAGAGAATAGGCACCCTTGATAGTATCGAGTGTGCGAACAACTGCTTCTTCAATCGAATGACAATGAAGCCGTTCCCGGGCAATCACGTAGGCAATGACTTCAGAATCAATGGTTGTTTGGAAAATGCAGCCCATTTGCTGCATCTCTTGCTTTAGTTCCCGGGCGTTCGTCAAATTACCATTATGAGCGATCGCCAGCGTTCCTTTCGCGTATCGCATAACGAGCGGTTGGGCGTTTTCTCGCACGCTGCCTCCCGCTGTCGAATAGCGCACATGCGCTACTGCAATTTGTCCATCCAGCTTTTCCAGCGTTTCCCGGCAAAAAGCTTCTGTTACCAACCCCATGTCTTTGGAATAGGAAATCACGCCATCCTGATTAACCGCAATGCCACAGCTTTCCTGGCCACGATGCTGTAAAGACAGCAGACCGTTGTAGCAGGCAAATGCAGGATGTACGGCGCCTTCGGGCGAATAGATCCCGAAGACGCCGCATTCCTCATGGGGTTTTGAATACTCTTCCCTTTCGGGTAAAACATTCATCTTCTTTTCCCCCAATAGACTCTCTATGAAACTTACAATTACTGAAGGCCGATGCGCTTCATCATTTCGGCATAAGCCTCTTCCACCCCGCCCAAATCGCGGCGGAAACGGTCTTTGTCCAGTTTTTCATGGGTGTTGATATCCCAGAACCGGCAGGTATCCGGCGAAATTTCGTCCGCCAGTACAATCTGGCCGTCGGCCGTACGGCCGAATTCCAGTTTGAAGTCAATCAGTTCCACACCCACGGAAGCGAAGAATTCGCACATAATTTCGTTGATTTTACGGCTCATGGAAGAAATGGTGTCCAGGTCTTCCTTGGTGGCAAAGCCAGCTGCCAGGATGTGGGACTCATTCACCATGGGATCGTCCAGTTCATCGCACTTGTAGCTGAATTCCAACACCGGGCACAGCAGTTCCTTGCCTTCTTCCAGGCCAAGACGTTTCGCCATGGAGCCAGCCGCTTTGTTACGCATGATCACTTCCCCCCCTTTTTCCATGTGGAGGTGATGTGGAACCTGCCTGCAAGATCCTGATTTT
>CAJKJS010000311.1 GCA_905200265.1 uncultured Oscillospiraceae bacterium | reverse complement strand
CTCCTTTTGGGAAATGGCCCCGTTTCTTACGTTCTATTTTATAACAAACTAAGGAAGAATTACAAGTAAAAATCAATAAATTCCTATATTTTTATGCAAAAAAGAAGAAAATTTCCCGTTTTGACGGATATAAGATGCGTAAATTACGGCGCGATGCAGTATGGTATGGAAAAGATAGAAGGCTTCTCCCTATGGGTCGGCAGTTAGAAAGATGCGTGTAGGGACATGGCCGGTGTGGTGCGGATGGAAAAAAGCGATTACACCGGTATATACATTCCCGCCCTGCGCCCGGGTCAGACATATCCATTCGAAATTCTGACTGGCCACCCATAGCCGGACTCGGAGAGACAGTGGACAAAGCAATGGAGATCTCACAATGACTGCTATTTCCGATTCCGGTTTCGCCGGTTACGATGGAAAAAATGCCCCACCGGTCATGCAGTCAGGCAATTTTTCCGTGGCTGCGCAGCCACTCTACGGTGTCTTCCAAGGTTTCTTCCAAGGGACGGGGCTGATAGCCAAATGCTCTGGTAGCTTTTTCATGAGAAAAACAGGCGTTGGAAGATAAGGTATATAGGGAATAGGAGGTATATAGCGGCGGTTCGTGGCGTACTTGATAATAAATTTCAGACAGCGGAGCCGTTAACTTGGCAAACCAAAGGGGCAAATAAGTCCGAATCGGTTTTTCACCGGCCACCCGGCTGAGGGTATCCAGCAAATTACGTACGGAGCTGTACTGTCCGGATAAAATATAACAATTTCCGGGTTCCCCTTTTTCACAGCAGGAAAGAATCCCGGCTGCTACATCGCGTACATCTACAAAATCGTAACCGCCTTTGACACCGGCAGTCAGCTGATGCCGGCAGTAATCCCGTACCAGTGCGGTTAAGTGTCCGTGGCCCGGGTCGTAGGGCCCTAGAATCCCCGAAGGATGCACCACACAGGCAGGTAACCCTTGCTTGGCCGCTTCCAAGACAAGTTTGGTAGCTTGGGCTTTGGTTTGGGCATACATCCCTTTTACCAGTTTCGGGTCAAAGTGGTCGGTTTCTGTAATGATATGCCCCATAGGCTCTTCGGCAATGGCGTGTACGGAACTGACATAGATAAGTTTGCGTATGCAAAATTGACGGCATAGCGCCAGTAAATTACGGGTACCTAGTACGTTTACATCATAAATTTTTTTGTCGTAATGCGAAGAAATCGAAACGATACCGGCACAGTGGATCACCACCAGCTCTTCCTCGTTTGTGTGGTGGAAAAAGGGTAACAAGGACATGGGGGAACATACATTTCCGGTAAAGGGGTTGCAACCTTCTGGCAAAGGGGTGGTTTCTCCCGGTAAAATCAGTCCTCGTACCGTTTCACCGCGCTGTAAAAGCAATCGCACGACGGTGCTTCCCAAATGTCCGGCAGCGCCGGTGACCAAATAAATGGTATTCATGGCGGAAACCTCCCTTCTTTTATTTTAGTGTAACGGGAAAAAATGAAGGAATTGTCACAAAGATGTGAAAGATCTACATAAAAGAAGAGGACGGATCATAAAGCCGTCCTCTTCTTTTATGCTTTTTTTCGGGTGTATAACTGTCGCAAATGGGCCCGGCTGAGAGCACCGGTTTTTTCCAGTAGCCTTGTCATAATTCTTTTCATGCCCGGCGTGGTAAGATCCAGTTCCTTGGCAATTTGACGGTCATTCATGCCGCTACACAGCAGATCCAGCACTTCCTGTTCCCGCAGGGTAAGCGGTGGTTTGTTAGCAAAAAGAGTACGCAGGGAATTATACAGATCGTTACCCAGGGATTCGATTTTTTTCCGTATTTCGTGGGGCAGGGTGGTAGCGGGAATTTGTGCCATCAATGGCTGCAGACGGTCCCAATTTTCGGCAAAAGGCATGTAGAGGTTATCGGGCATGGCATACCGCAGCGCCTGCTGTAAACAGGTAAGCGCTTGCCCCCGGTATCCGGTGGCTTCCAGGGCACAAGCTTTGTAGATCGTTAAGTAAAGATTAGAAAGCAAAAAGACAGGCCCGTCTTTCTGTAGGAAACTTTGGTTACAAAATTCCAATAAGGCTGCGTGATCTTGCTGCAGCAATAAAAGACGCCCGGTGATAATACGAGAAAACGCCAGTGAAGCATAATCGAGCCGGGCCCCGGCTTCCGCTTCATGAAAAAGCCATAAGGGCGCTTTTTCTGGCTTTGATGAGACAGCGGCTAAAAAGCCAAGGGCTAAATCACAGATAGCCAATTCCTGGCGGCTTTTGGCTTCTTGATACTGGGCCCGCAGAGCCGAAAAAGCCTGATCAAAATTTTTGCGGTTTCCGAGAAAAAGGGCAATACGGCACAGCAGCCATAAACTACCGGTGACAATATCGTATTGCTGATGGGAACGGGCTTCTTCCTCAGCCTGACTGCACAGTATTTCGGCTGTCAGCATGTCACCGGTCATAAAGGAAGTTTCCGCCCGCAAGAATAAATCGCACCCCTTGCCATGATCGCCGGTCATCCCGGTATAGGAAGGCAAATTTTTATCGAATTGGCGTATGATGGTCTGAAAATCCCCGGGCTTGCGATGGAACAAGCTCAGAATACTGGGACAGCAAAAGAAATAGGTACCCGGCAAAAATTTAAGCGGTTGGGTTGAAGAAAAATAAGATAAGGCCCGATGAAAATG
>CAJKJS010000310.1 GCA_905200265.1 uncultured Oscillospiraceae bacterium | reverse complement strand
GCATGGGGCAGAACTACCCACCACGGTTTTTGAAACAGCCCGGCGGCGGACAGCATTCCCCCGCCACCGGCTCCCATTCGACCCGCACCGCCGCGGACAATACCGCCCGGCCATGGAAATGGCACCGGCCCCGGCGCACCCAATGCCGCCGCCCGGCAGTTTCCAAGCCACCCGGCCCCGCGGAAAAAAACGCTCACTCTCTGTGACAATTTTCGGTTATCCCTCTTTTCCCCGGCCCTTTTCCCCTTTTTTCTGTCTGTTTGGGGGCAGTTTTTGTCCTGTTTGGTTTTTCCCTCTTTCCCGTGCATGGGGCAGAACTACCCACCACGGTTTTTGAAACAGCCCGGCGGCGGACAGCACCACCCGGACAACCCCGCCACCGGCTCCCATTCGACCCGCACCACCCGGACAACCCCGGGCAGCACCGGTCACTGCTTCCAACCGGCCCAGCCACGGACAACACCGGCCCCGGCGCACCCAATGCCGCCGCCCGGCAGTTTCCAAGCCGCCCGCCCGGACAATACTGCCCGGCCCGATTTGCAACCATCCCTTATTGCGGCCACCGCTTCCACGCCGCCCGGCCCTTCGCCAACGGCTCCCCGCTTTTTCCTTCCCTCCCCCTGCTTCTCCGGCGGCGGCGCGTCCCACAAATTGTGACAGTCTACAGTTATCCCTTTTTTATCGGGGCTTTCCCCGGCTTCTTTTTGTCTGTCCGGGGCCGGTTTGTGCCCTTTTGGGGAACGAACCTTCTCACCCGTCACATTTTGTGACCTATTCCTCATTATAGCAGGTTCTCCTTTTTTGTCAACACGTTTTGTGACAATCCCGCTTGACATTCTCACAGTTTGTGATATGATAAACGTACAGAAAGGCGGTGAAACCCGTGAGCTCCACTGCTGCACTCCTCGACGCTCTGCGGATCTGCCCTGGGCGGTGCCAGGGAGTGCACGCCGCCCGGCTGGGGGTCTCCCGCAGCGCGGTGGGCATGTACGAAACCGGCAAACGGGAACCGGATTTTGCCACGTGGGAAACGATTGCCGATTTATTCGATGTGGATATGGACTACCTCATGGGCCGCTCCCCGGTGGAAAGGCGCGGCTCTTCCCCGGTCCCTTTGGGGTTCGAGCGGCCGCTGATGCAGCAGGTACCGCTCATCGGGCGCATCGCCTGCGGGCAACCCATCACGGCGGAAGAAAACCTGGAAGGGTATGTGCAGGCCCCGGCGGACCGGGCCATTGACTTTGCCCTGGTGTGCCACGGCGACAGTATGATCGACGCCGGTATCCACGATGGCGACACCGCCTATTTCCGCAAACAGCCCCAGGTGGAAAACGGCCAGATTGCCGCCGTGCGCATCGGCGGGGAAGCTACGCTCAAGCGGGTGTACTACTACCCGGAGGAGGGCAAGCTCATTTTACAGCCGGCCAACGCCGCCTTCCCGCCCCAGTCCTACTCCGGCGAAGAGCTGAACCAGATCGCCATTGAGGGCCTTCTGCTGGGCTTTGTACACTGGATGTAAAGGAGGGCCTCACAGTTTTTCCTCTATTCACATCCTCCTTTTCTTTTGTTCATGACGTTTTTTATTCTCTTTCTTTCACGGAAGAACTTTATAAAAATTTTAAAAAAAATTTTCTAGAAAAAACTTGCTATTTTTCACGAAATGGCATATACTATTTACGCAGTACCAAATAAAAGATTTATCTTTGTTTGGCTGTCTTTTGTTTAACAGGCCTTTGGTAGTAAGCTCTCCACTCAATACGGAGTTCGCTGAATCCCTAGGCCTCTTCGTATTTTTGGGGGCATTTTTATGGTGATACGGACGGCCATCTTAGTCGATGGCGGATTTTATCGAAAAAGGGCTCGTTATCTTTGGGGAGCAAAACCGGCTATCGACAGGGCTAAGGAATTAAATACGTATTGTTATGCACATATCCAGCATGCTTCTGCCTATGAAGAACGATACTTATATCGGATTTTTTATTATGATTGTGCGCCCGTTGGACGAAAAAGTGTGTATCACCCTTTAAAGAAAGGGAATGTAGATTTAGACAAATCGGAAACTTTCACCTGGACGAATACGTTTTTGGAAGAACTGAAAAAAAGAAGAAAATTTGCTCTTCGATTGGGCGAGCTTTCGAATCAGATGTCTTCCAACCTGAAACCTGATGTAACCAAAGCCCTGCTACTTGGGAAAAAAACACTTGCCGATTTACAGGAATCTGACTTTGTTTTTACGGCGCAGCAAAAAGGCGTTGATATGAAAATCGGTCTTGATATTGCGTCTTTATCGTACAAGCATCAGGTGGATCAAATTATTTTAATGGCCGGTGATAGCGACTTTGTCCCCGCTGCCAAGCTGGCGCGCCGTGAAGGCGTTGACTTTATTTTAGACCCCATGTGGGCGGATATAAAGGATAACCTTTTTGAACATATAGACGGTCTCAAATCACACTGGAAAAAAAACACACCATAAAGCCTTTTGACCACGGGGCTATAAAGACGACATCCGGCTTTTCCACGCCATAAATCCCTTTTTTTCATTTGAAAAAGAGGGATTTTCACTATGTATCCTCCAAAAAGATATTTTTGCGCCCAGCTTTTTACTAGCCTGCCCTTTTGGGGAAAAGAAAAAGCACAAAAAGAAAGGAGCCATCCATGATGGATAACGCGAG
>CAJKJS010000309.1 GCA_905200265.1 uncultured Oscillospiraceae bacterium | reverse complement strand
TCGAACCTATGACCCCCTGCTTGTAAGGCAGGTGCTCTAACCAGCTGAGCTATGCTTCCGTGTTTGCCGCTGTCTCTCAGCGGCGTTATTAACTATACTACAAGTGGAAGAAAAAGTCAACACTTTTTTCAAAATTTCTTTTTTCTTTTTTCGTCGGCCAGTTTTTCCAGCTCTTCTTTGGGAATTCGGTAGGTTCGTCCGCAGTATTGACACGCCGCTTCTGCAAATCCGTCTTCCCCTGCAAGCGTAACAATTTCGTCCGGCTGCAAAGTAGAAAAGGCGCGCAGCACCCGTTCACGGCTGCAATTGCAGGCATAGGTCAGGGGCGTTTCGTCCAGCTTATCCCATCCCATGCCATCAAACAGTTGACCGCAAATTTCCTCCATGCTCATGCCTTTTGCCAGCATGGTTGTCATAGGCGGCAATTTTTTCAGGTTTTCTTCCACTTTGGCCGCCGCCTGTTCATCGGCACCGGGCAGTACTTGCAGCAAAAAGCCGCCTGCCAAGGTGGGTTCTCCGGTTTCTTTATCGACCAGAACCCCTAAAGCACAGGCCGTGGGAATTTGTTCACTTGTAGCGTAATACGACGTGATATCTTCCGCTACTTCCCCCGATACCAGCCGAGCCTGGCCAATATACGGCTCGCCTTCGCCCAAATCGCGAATCACCGCCATGAGCCCTGTGTGACCTACCGCACCGCCAACATCCAGTTTCCCGTCGCTGCGCAGGGGCAACGACACCGAGGGGTTCTGTACATAGCCGCGCACATGGCCCTTGCCATCGCCAATGGCCACCACATTCCCCAGCGGGCCACCACCGTTCATTTTAACGGTAACCGAGGCCTGAGGGCTTTTTAACAGCGAAGCCATGAGCGCTGCACCCGTCAGCAATCGTCCCAACGCCGCCGATGCCACTGGCGATGTGTGATGCACCTGGTAGGAAATCAGGGACATATCGCTGCTTTCGGCCGCAATGGCCATTAAACTGCCGTCTTTTGTAATGGTACGGATCAATCGATCCATGCAGAAATCATTCCTTTCTGTTGATACATGTTGTCAGCCGCGCCACAAACAGGGCCCGCTGGGTTGTTTCACCGGCTGGGTCGGTTCCGTTTTCATCCAGCACTTCCAACACCGCAAAACCGGCCTTTTCCAGCATGGCAGAAATCGTTTCCAATGGATACGCCCGTTCGGTAAAATGCTCGCTGCTGCGCTGATAAACATGTCCTATTTTTTCGAAAAAGTCCAAATCAATGTGCACCCGCCCGGTTGCCGGCTCATACCGGTTTTGCCAGGCGCAGAAGACTTCCCCTGTATCATAAATAAACACATTGTGACCGAGCACCATTTCGTGCTTATATAACGTATTTACGTCAAAGATAAACAACCCGTCTTGCTCCATAAACAGGGCCACCCGGTTAAAAGTGCGCTGCACGGCGTCGGCATTCGGCAGGTGATTGAGGCTATCCAGTGTGCAGAAACAGGTGTTAATCGTACCGTAAAGGTCGATTTGCTGCATTTTTTGGCACAAAAACAGAATCGACAGTCCCTCTTCCGCCGCTTTTTCCTGGGCTTTTGCCAGCATATCAGGGGATGCATCAATACCGTAAACATCCAGCCCTCGTTTTTTCAGTTCACACGTAAGACTGCCCGTTCCACAGGCCAAATCCAGCGTAATCCCCGCCGGGTGATGCCACTTTTCCAGCAACCGGCACAGCAAATCTGCCCGTGCCTGGTACTCGACATTTTGCGTCAAGGCATCATAGTATTGTGAAAAGGCCGCGTAGGCACTCATGATGTTTTTTCCTCCATACGAGTAAATACCAGCTCATATCCATCGCTGCCGTAATCCAGCGCCCGTTTTACCCGGCTAATGGTGGCGGTCGATGCCCCTGTTTTGGCCACAATATCATTATACACCATCTTCTTGCGCAGCATATCGGCGACCACTAGCCGCTGGCTGATGGCTTTGAGTTCCGGCACCGTGCACAAGTCTTCAAAAAATCGGTAGCACTCTTCCCTGTTTTGCAGCGACAAAACCGCATCAAAGAGAAAATCCGTATATTCGTCCTGAATTTTTCTGTTCATTCCACGGTCTCCTTTCCAAAAATCTTTGCCCTATTGTAGCACAGTAACGCATAAAAGTAAAGAAAAAGCCCCCGGTCCCGCCAAAGCGGACCAAAGGCTTTTTTTCCCCGTTATTTTTTCTTACAGGTCGTTGCGCACCAAGTCTTCATAGCTTTCCCGGCGAATAATCACTCGGGGGGAACCTCCGCGCACCATAATAACCGGCGGCCGGTTTACCCGGTTATAATTGCTGGCCATGGAATAGTTATAGGCCCCTGTTGCCAACACCGCCACCAGATCGCCGGCTTTGGGTTTTGCTATTTTGACGTTTTCCTGAATCAGATCGCCGCTTTCGCAGCAACGGCCTGCAATGGTAGCCGTATAATCGGGCGTTTTATCAGCGTGATTAGCTAGCAGCACATCGTAAGAGGACTGGTATAGGATATACCGGGGGTTGTCGGTCATACCGCCATCTACCGCCACGTAATTACGCACACCGGGGATTTCTTTAACCGAACCTACCGTGTACAGCGTAAGCCCAGCTTCGCCCACAATAGAGCGGCCCGGTTCAAGATAAATATATGGTACCTGCATCGAAAGTTCTCG
>CAJKJS010000308.1 GCA_905200265.1 uncultured Oscillospiraceae bacterium | reverse complement strand
CCGAAAAATACAAGGGCTTTTTGAATGGCCAAATCCCAAAAGCGCCACTCGTGGTGGTACCCGTCTATTTCTTCAAACACAGCCGATAGGCCGATTTTTTCGGCGTACGCTTTAAAATGCGCATAGGAAGCATACAGGTGATCCTCTTTGCCTATGGCGAAATACAACCGGGGTAATTCGCCGGTGTGGGCTTTTTCCGTCACCAGGCGCCAAGAATATTCATATGAATTTTTGTACGCCTCAAGGCTGCCGTAATTTTGGATACTGCGCAAAGTACGTTCGTACATTTTCGGTTCAATGTCTTTGAGTACGTCCATATCCCGCGGAGCAGCGGAAAAAATGGCCGCCGCTTGAAATTTTTCCGGGTGATTAAACGCATATACGCATGTACCTCTTCCCCCCATCGACAGCCCGGCAATATAGTTATCTTCCCGTTTCGGGGAAGCCGGCAGCCAGTTATACACCAGCGGCATCAGTTCTTCGAATAGGTAGTCGTACATATTGTATCCTAGCCCAAACTGAGGCCAATTCGCGTAATTCGAATTCAGGGCATTGGGCATCACGACAATCAAGTCCTTTTCACAAGCGTATACTTCAATGTTGCTCTTACGCACCCAGGCCGTGTGGTCGTCATAGGAACCATGGAGCAGCCACAGCACTTTGTACTTTTTTCCGCTGCTGTAAAACTCTTTGGCACTCATCCCGTTAGGTCTTTCCGGCAGGATGACGGAAACCGGATGACTGCCCCCCAGGTATTGACTGCTAAAATTTAACTGCATGTACGCCATAATTCTCTTCCCCTTTCGTTATGAGCGGGCTTTTCTCCTTCGATTCTGCCATACCTAGCCACCTATGTCAATCGCTTTCGATAATTTGGAAATGCCTCTCCAAAGAAAACTATAAAAGGCTTTCCACCACAAAAAAGAGACGGTACAAAACCGCCTCTTTTTTCACTCGCTGTAGGAAGCTGTTATTTTCATTGTATACCCGGCTTTATGAAGCATATGGGGTCCATGTACTTTTCCATGTATTTTTTAGCGTGACGTTTCTTTACCACTCACCAAATCCATGAGGCCCAACGCCCAGTATTTTGAAATCGACACGTCCCACTTCACTGGTATAAAAGCCCATATAGAAGGTCTTTTTCACCTGGCCTTCGGCAGCCCCATACCCCGGTTGGAGTGCCACCAGCTCATAATCGGTGATGCCCGAGGCCACATCTTTTAACAAGGTACCAGCGGATGTGTAGTGGCGGTATTCAATATTTTTAAAGTTCGCCTCAAATTCATCCACGTATTGACCCGATACTGTAATTTCAAAAACGGCAAAATCATCGGTGCCCGCTGACAGATACAAACTACCTATTTCTTCTTTTTTATACAGGCCACCGGAACGATGAATACTCATGATGTGGTCTTGATCGGACATGTACTGTTTCGGTTCGCAATACTTGACCGAAATGTTCATATCATAATCGAACGCTTCGCCGTTATATCCGGAAAACTCGTACGATTGTACATAGTTAAACGTTACATTTTTTACTTTTACACTGGTGACTTTGGGTTCATCCTCTTCAGGCGGCGCCGGAGTCTTGTCCGGCGTTACCGAAGGCGTTTGTGAGGAACTGCTAGACCCGCTGCCGGAACCACTCCCCGAACTTCCACTCGAGCCGCTGCTCGAATGGCCCCCCGAACCGTGGTTCGAGGACGGTTCCTGGGACGATTCATCGGATTCAGGAGGCACATCCGTACCCGGGTTTTCGTACCAATCTTCTTCCCCAAGCGTAACCGATACTTCGTCCCCATAGACTTCTAGCTGGTACTCTTTGATAAAGCGGATATTCTCCACTTCAATTTCGCTTAATACGTCTTCGGAAAAATCATCCGCTGCGATAATCCCGTTATACCAGGTTTGCTCCTGAAAATAACGGGCAATCGTCGGATCTTGAAACAGGCGGCCATGCCTTGCATAAAGTTCATTCCGGGCCAAAACTAGCTCGCTGGGGGAAAAACCTTGCAAGTCGCTTTCGGTTACCAACCGGCTGGAACTAAAGGGCAACAGATAATTTTCCGTGCCGGTATTCCCCAGATCATTCAGGTTAATCCACCCTTCGTTCATTTCCAGCTGGGCCCAATAGGTGGTTGTATTCTGGGACGTTTCAGTGGCATCGTTTATCACCCAGTAGATGCCTTCTTCCGAAATAAAATCCATCACGGGATAGTCATATCCCGGCCCGGTATACACATCCGCCCCGGAGGCGGGAATATAAATTTGATAGGGCTCAAAATTCGCCTGGGACGATAGATCACTAGGCTCAGACGGCATAGAACTGGATTCTTCCGACACCTGCGAAGACAAGCTGGAGCTTTCTTCCTCTGCTGTCCCCTGGCAGCCGCTACATACAACCAGGCAGAGAATAGAAAGCCATGCAAGACACTTTTTCATATTTTCCCCTTTTCCCTACTCTTTTTTATTGTGCGTCCTTTTGTGACTCTCTATCCTGAGGCGCTATTTTTCGAATAACAAAAGCGTTCACCATCTAGGATAAATCCTCACTTTTCGTTCATTATATACGCCTTTTTTTCTACTTGCAATCGGGTTTTCCAGCTTTCTCACTTTTTTGCCATTTCTTATGGAAAGCGCTCAAAAAAGGGAAATAAGAGGCAATACCAAAAAGTG
>CAJKJS010000307.1 GCA_905200265.1 uncultured Oscillospiraceae bacterium | reverse complement strand
CGTGTTCTGCGGGCCGCTCAATTTGCGGCTAGGTTCCACTTTACCGTGGAAGACAAGACTCGGGACCTATGCCGTCGTATTTCTTTACAAGATTTGCCTGGGGAACGGGTGCTGGAGGAAGTAAAAAAAGCGCTTTTGCAAGCGGAAAAACCTTCCCTGTTTTTTGGGGAGTTGCACCGTATGAACCAGCTTCATCCCTGGTTTACCGAAATGGAGAACCTTCAAAATATGCCCCAACGCCCGGATGCCCATCCGGAAGGAGATGTATGGGCCCATACCATGCTCGTATTGGATGAGGCGGCTCGGCTACGGACTCGGGCTCATCAGCCACTAGCTCTTATGCTGGCAGCTTGTGTCCATGATTTTGGAAAACCCTTGGTCACAAAGGAACAGGGAGGGAAAATCACTTCCTATGGCCATGAAAAGGCCGGTTTAGAGCCGGCAAGAGCATGGATGCAGCGGCTGCGGGTAGCGAATCACACGCAAAATCGGGTGCTCTCCATGGTCGAAAATCATATGAAACCCGGTGCGATGTATACGTTTTCAGCTCGAGTCAGCCGTACCAATCTATTTCTTGACCGCCAGCCAGATTTCGAAGATCTTTTGCTATTATCGCAGGCCGATTTTATGGGATGTGGGGCCATAAGAGATTATGCCCCGCTTGAACATTTTTGGGCCCAGCGGATCAAACAGTATCGGGATATACTGATGCAAAATCCACCCATCACAGGACAGGAGCTGTGTCAAATGGGTATGAAACCTGGGCCGCAAATGGGGGTGCGGTTACAGGAAGCCCGCAAACAGATTTTGTGTGGGCAAAGCCGCTCGAGCATCCTGCGTCAGATTCAAGTAGAAGTGGACAAAGCGAAGCGGTCGGTAGAACAAAATAAATAGAAGGACGGCTTCCTTTTTTTAACAAATGGGTGTACAATAGCAAAAGATAAAGGCGTTTAGTTTTCTGTGCCCAGAGAGAGGAGAATGTGTTTTATGGCGCTGCGGACGCGAAAAAAAAGTTATGAACTGGATATGTGTTCGGGTCCCTTATTGGGAAAAATTCTGGTTTTTTCTGTGCCACTTGTGCTGTCCAGCATCTTGCAATTGCTGTTTCATGCGGCGGATGTAATTGTTGTAGGGAATTTCGCTGGGGACACTGCTTTAGCGGCGGTAGGCTCTACGGGTTCTCTTATTAACTTACTTACAAACCTGTTTGTAGGCTTGTCGATTGGGTCCAACGTACTCGTGGCTCGCTACTATGCTTCCCGGGATTATGACCGGTTGGAGGATACTATCCATACATCGGTGCTGGTTAGTGTAGTAGGTGGCGTCATTTTGATTGTAGTAGGGGTTATTTTTGCGCGGCCGCTGCTCTTACTGATGGGTACCCCGAGTGACGTCATTGACCAGGCTGTTTTGTATATGGTTATCTATTTTGTCGGCATGCCCATGATGCTGCTGTATAACTTCGGCAGCGCCATCTTGCGGGCAGTAGGCGACACTCGCCGCCCGCTTTATTTCCTGATGATTGCCGGTGTTTTAAATGTATGTCTGAACCTGCTTTTCGTGATTGTATTTGGGTGGGGTGTAGCTGGTGTAGCTGTGGCCACGGTCATTTCGCAGTGCGTTTCCACCGCCCTAATTGTGCGTTGCCTCGTGAAAAGCGATACTATGTGCCGGCTAAATTTACGCAAACTTTGCATTAAAAAGGATGCCTTAAAAGACATTGCGCGCATTGGTCTGCCTGCGGGGCTGCAGGGCTGCGTTTTTTCGATTTCCAATGTGTTGATCCAGTCCTCGATTAACTCGTTTGGTTCGCTTGCGATGGCAGGCAGTACGGCAGCATCGAATATTGAAGGGTTCGTCTATGTTTCGATGAATGCGTTTTATCAGGCGGCCGTCAGCTTCACCAGTCAGAATATGGGGGGACGGCGGTACAGCCGTATCAATCGTATTTTGATGGTGTGCCTGAGCTGTGCAGCGGTGGTTGGCCTGGTAATGGGAGTTGGCGCTTACTTAGGCGGCGACATCCTACTACGGCTTTATACATCGGACCCCCAAGTCATGGCGTATGGTATTATTCGTCTTTCACTGGTTTCGTCCACCTATTTCTTGTGTGGGATAATGGATGTGTTCTGCGGTTCGTTGCGGGGCATGGGGTACGCCATTATGCCCATGATTGTTTCACTGGCCGGAGCCTGTGGACTGCGTATCGTTTGGATTTGCACCATTTTCCAGTTTGAACATACGCTGCAAATGTTGTACCTCTGCTACGCGGTATCATGGATTTTGACGGCGCTGGCCCACTGCATTTGCTTCCTTGTTATGCGGCGGCGTTGGCCCAAACAGGATGAAGAACCGGCTTTGCAGTCTGCATAAAGGATAAAAGAGGATAGTTTATTTTAGGAGTGTTATTTAAATAAAGGGGAGTTACATATGGAACTTAAAAAAAGAACATATTCCGGTACGCGCAGTCAAGAAGTAACGGAACGTGAAAAACAAAACCGGCTGGTGGCTCGGAAAGCCGCCGCAGAAGGCTTTGTCCTGCTGAAAAACGAGGGCATGCTCCCATTAGCTGCGCACAGTAAAGTGGCGCTTTTTGGCGGTGGATCGTGCCGAACGATTAAAGGCGGGACAGGTTCTGGCGATGTAAACGAGCGGGAATCTGTTTCGATTTGGCAGGGCATGAAAGACAGTGGGTTTACCATTGT
>CAJKJS010000306.1 GCA_905200265.1 uncultured Oscillospiraceae bacterium | reverse complement strand
AGTAATCTCTGATTTAGATTCCAACGAAACATAATGTGGCCCTACTTTAGGGATTACATATTCATCGTAAAAGGCTTTCGCCCCCTCCGAACCGTATTTCAGCATGGTACCCATAGCGGTATCGGCATCAATATTGGCGTTTTCCCGCTTTAGATCCACTTCCGAGCTGGGCTGAAAAGTCAGGTTTTCATAAATCTTCATCAGATTCGCGTTCATTTCACGCATTTTCTGATGCTCCGCCCGATACAGAATGTAAGCTTTGGCCGTTTTGGGAAGATCACTTTCAATCAGCTTTTCTTCCACCATATCCTGAATCTCTTCCACGTTGGGAATGGTGTCCCCCCGCTGCCCGGCATTGAGCGCATCGACTACCATAGCCGTCACTTTATCAAGATCATAATCGCTCATGCGTTCGCCGGAAATATGAGAATTTGCCTTTAAAATGGCATTTCGGATTTTGCTGGCATCAAACAGAACCACTTCGCCATTACGCTTCATGATTGTCTGAATCATCGGTCGGTTACCCCTCTCTGTTTTTCAGTCTTTATCTTGGCGCGAAAACGATGTTTCCGTGTTCATTCCCCATGCAGTCCGTTTTTTCTGCAATCATTAACGGTCAAAACAGAAAGACGGGTGGATGTGTCCTGAATAGTTTCCACTTCGGAATCAAACCACAATATATTGTGGTTCTTTCTCCTTTCGGAAGGAACGTCTACTATAATAGCCCAATACTCCATAAATTGCAAGGGCTTTTTAGAAAAAACAATTTTTTTGGCACTCCTGTATATAGCTATTTTATTTTCTTTTTATACCATATCTTGTATATCTATTCCTGCATTTGGCGCATGATTCGCCATTTTCCTGGATAGATGCCCTCTTTCTTCTCCCATATTTCGAAAGTTTACACATCCCGATAATAAAACAGAATTTATCGGTTTTTCCATACTTCGTTTTTTCATTTTCCATGAAATGGAAACCGCTCCGTCACGTTTCGCCGCCTGTCCGCATAAAGTAAAACAGACCGCTAACAACCATGTTTCTCTTTTTGGGAAAATGTGCCTTCCCACTTTTGGGAAGAAAGGAGCTTGGCTTTCTCATGAATATCTATCGACCCAATGAACAACACGGGTGTCATCCCTGCTGTTCTCCCTGCCCTGTTTTTTGTCCGGTACCCGGACCACAAGGGATTCAGGGCTTGCAAGGCCCTCCGGGCCCCATGGGCCCCACCGGCCCTCAAGGTGTGCAGGGATTGCAGGGACCCACAGGATCGGTAGGCCCCGCCGGAGCAGCCGGACCTACTGGCGCTACCGGGGTTACTGGACCCACTGGGCCTACGGGCCCTACCGGAGCTACGGGCGCTACCGGGGTTACTGGACCTACTGGGCCTACGGGCCCTACCGGAGCTACGGGCGCTACCGGAGTTACCGGGCCTACTGGACCTACGGGCCCCACCGGAGCCACTGGCGCTACCGGAGTTACCGGGCCTACTGGACCTACGGGCCCCACCGGAGCTACTGGCGCTACCGGGCCTACTGGACCTACTGCAACCGTAACACCTGCTGCGGCTGTTGATCCCGCCACGAACGAAACCGATGTTGTCACACAGTTTAATCAGCTGCTTACCAATTTGCAGGCCGCCGGTTTGCTCAGCAGTTGATTCCTACGATGGGAGCCCGCTGTACGGGCTCCCGGTTCATAAAGGAGCCTATTTGTGGTTACTGTCAGTCTTTGCATGATTGTGCGCAACGAAGAAGCCCATTTGGCGCATTGTCTTCGTTCGGTAAAAGATCTGGTAGACGAAATCATTATTGTGGATACCGGCAGCACCGACCAAACGAAAGAAATTGCTCGTTCCTTTTCGTGCCGCATTTTCGATTTCCCATGGCAAGATAATTTTGCTGCTGCCCGGAATTTTTCCTTTGCCCAGGCCACTATGGATTTTTGCTTCTGGCTGGATGCCGACGACTGTCTATTGCCGGAAGACCAGGAGCGGTTCCGTCAGTTAAAAGCCGAACTGACAACAGAAACCGATGTGGTGTTCCTGCCTTATCACACAGCGCTGCGGGCCGATGGCTCCCCTGCTTTTACCTGTTACCGGGAACGGCTTTTATTGCGAAAAGACCATTTTCAGTGGGAAGGGCGGGTCCATGAAGCCATTACCCCCAGAGGCCGTTTGCTGTATGGCACAGCCGCTATCACCCATTGTAAAAAGGGGCCTGGGGATACCCAACGAAATTTGCGTATTTTTGAAAATATGTTAGCGCAAGGATGCACCCTATCGCCTCGGGAACAGTTTTACTATGCCCGTGAATTGCAGCGGCACGGTTTTTATGCGAAAGCAGCTGCTCTCCTACTCTCTTTTCTGCAGGAAAAAGACGCCTGGATCGAAAACCAGATAGAAGCGTGTCGAAATTTGGCCCAATGCTATTACGCATTATCAAACCCCGACAAAGCCCTAGCCGCTCTGTTTCATGCCCTATCTCTTTCCCTGCCCCGTGCGGAAATTTGCTGTGATATTGGGCTCCATTTTTTACAGCATGCGACACCGCCCCGGCATGAGCAGGCGGCTTTTTGGTATGAACTGGCGCTGTGCTGCCCGCGCCGGGATCAAAGCGGTGGCTTTGTATTACCGGATTGTTATGGGTATATCCCTCATATGCAGCTATGTGTGTGCTATTACGCTATGGGAAACTCCAAAAAAGCTCGGCAGCAT
>CAJKJS010000305.1 GCA_905200265.1 uncultured Oscillospiraceae bacterium | reverse complement strand
ATCACGGGGGTAGACAAAAAAAGTGCCGCCCAACGGGCGGGCATCCGTCCAGGGGAAACACTACTGCGTATGAACGGGCATGAAATTGTCGATATTCTGGATTTTCGCTTTTATGAAACGGAAGCAAACCTAAAACTTACACTGCGGGATGAATCCGGCCAGGAGCGTACGGTTTCTTTGCGCAAAGGGCAGTATGACGCCATCGGGTTGCAGTTTGAAACGTATCTGATGGACCGGCAGCGCTCTTGCCGTAACCGGTGCATTTTCTGCTTTATTGACCAGTTGCCCCGCGGTTTGCGGAAAAGCCTGTATTTTAAGGATGACGACGCCCGTCTTTCTTTCCTTTTTGGCAACTATATCACCCTGACAAATCTGAGTGAACGGGAAGTAGAGCGAATTTTGCACATGCACATTAGCCCTATCAATGTATCCGTGCACACCACAAACCCGGAACTGCGGTGCCGCATGATGGGAAACCGTTTTGCTGGGCAGTGTTTACCTATTTTGCAAAAGCTAGCACAGGGGGGCATTCATATCAATGCACAGCTCGTACTGTGTCCGGGGATCAATGATGGGGAAGAACTCACCCGTACACTGGAAGATTTGTATGCGCTGGGCGAAAATCTGCAAAGTGTAGCCTGCGTGCCCGTGGGCGTTACCCGGTATCGGGAGGGGCTGTACCCGCTCACGACATATCAAGCGGATACAGCTGCGGCTGTGATCGACCAAGTGGAAGCTTTTGGCGACCGTTTTTTGTGGGAACGCGGCGCGCGTACGGTGTATGTGTCCGATGAATTTTACCTGTTGGCTGGCCGGCCGTTGCCTGATGAGCCATTTTATGAGGATTTTGCCCAGCTGGAAAACGGTGTGGGATTGCTCACCAGTCTAAAGAGTGAATTCATGGATGCCCTACAGGGAGCTGTAGAAGAAAACACGCTGCCGAAGGAATCCGGACGCCTGGTTACCATGGTAACGGGGGAAGGCGCCTATGCGTTTTTAGAAACGCTTCTTGACGAACTACGAGATCGATGCGATAATATAAAAATAAAACTCATCCCGGTTAAAAATGACTTTTTTGGCGGTACGGTGAATGTAGCCGGCCTGCTGACAGGGCAGGACATTCTGTGCCGTCTGAAAAAAGAAGCCGATTTGGGGGATGAAGTGTTGTTGCCCGGGGTAACCTTGCGGCAGCAGGAAGATGTTTTTCTTGACGACATGTCACTACAGGAGCTCGCCCAGCAGTTGGGACGCCCGGTACGGCCGGTTTCCAACAATGGGTATGAACTGCTGGATGCTATCATAGGAAGGAATGAGGAACATGGCTAAACCGGTTGTGGCTGTAGTGGGCCGCCCCAATGTGGGCAAATCGACCCTGTTTAATAAGCTGATCGGGGAACGCCGGGCGATTGTGAACGATACGCCCGGGGTGACTCGTGACCGGATTTTCGGCACATGCGAATGGCGGAACCGCACGTTTTCCCTGGTGGATACGGGCGGGATCGAGCCGGAATCCAAAGATATCATTTTGTCTCAGATGCGCGTACAGGCTCAACTGGCCATTGACGCAGCGGATGTGATTATTTTTGTAACGGACGTGCGTTCTGGGCTGGTGGCGACCGATCAGGAAGTGGCTTCTATGCTGCAAAAAAGCGGTCGTCCGGTGGTGCTGTGCGTGAATAAATGCGACACGCTGGGTGATCCGCCACCGGAATTTTATGAGTTTTATAACCTGGGACTAGGAGATCCGATCCAGGTTTCCAGTGTGCACGGACATGGAACCGGAGACCTGCTGGATGCGGTATTCCAGTATCTGCCGGAAGAAGAAGAGGAAGAAACGGAAAGCGAAACCGTACGCATTGCTATTATTGGTAAGCCCAATGTGGGAAAATCCTCGCTGGTCAACTACATCTCCGGGGAAAACCGGTGCATTGTATCGGATATTGCCGGTACCACGCGGGATGCCATCGATACCCCGGTGGAAAATGAATTTGGCCGGTTTGTACTGATTGATACAGCTGGCCTGCGGCGGCGCAGCAAAGTGGAAGATACCATCGAGAAATACAGCAATCTGCGGGCCGAAATGGCTATTGAACGGGCGGATGTGTGCGCTATTTTGATCGATGCGACCGTAGGGTTTACCGAACAGGATTCCAAAGTAGCCGGGCTGGCTCATGAAGCGGGCAAAGGCTGCGTG
Organism: uncultured Oscillospiraceae bacterium; assembly: GCA_905200265.1. Taxonomy (GTDB): domain Bacteria; phylum Bacillota; class Clostridia; order Oscillospirales; family Acutalibacteraceae; genus Heritagella. The sequence continues at coordinate 536 of CAJKJS010000305.1, read as the reverse complement.
ATTGTTGTAAACAAATGGGATGCGGTGCCGGAAAAAACCGGTTCCACCATGGACGAATACCGCAAAGAACTGGAAAAAGACTTTTCTTTCATGCCGTATGCGCCAATGGTATTTCTTTCGGCCAAAACCGGCCAGCGGGTGGATGACCTATTTAAGCTGGTAAAACTGGTGGCTAACAGCAATTCCATGCGTATTGCGACCGGTACACTCAACGATGTGCTGGCCCAGGCCACAGCCCGGGTACAGCCGCCGACGGATAAAGGCCGCCGGTTGAAAATTTATTATATGACCCAGGCGTCAACACGCCCGCCGACATTCGTGTGTTTTGTCAACTCGGCGGAATTGTTCCATTTCTCGTATCAACGATATTTGGAAAATCGTATTCGCGAAACCTTTGGGCTAAAAGGTACACCGGTGCGTTTCATTATTCGGGAACGTGGCGACAAAACCTAAGATAAAAGCTTGTATCAAAACGAAGGAAAGGCGTGTGAACTATGTGGTTTGAACATTTGCAGCAGCTGGCGTTGCCCGGTATT
>CAJKJS010000304.1 GCA_905200265.1 uncultured Oscillospiraceae bacterium | reverse complement strand
GCACATTATGGAAGGATATTTGCCCCCCACATACTGTGTGGCATGGGGCGCTGTGTGCTTACCGTTTATAGCGATGGGGGTTATCACCATGCGGAGGCTTGTTCACCAGCACCGTAAAACCATGCTGCTGCTGGCTATGGCTGGGGCGTTTGTGTTTGTGATCTCATCGCTGAAAATTCCCTCGGTCACCGGCAGTTGCAGCCATATGACCGGCACGGGACTGGGCGCTATCTTATTCGGCGTCCCGGTTACCACCATCTTGGGCGTGATTGTGCTGCTGTTTCAGGCGCTGCTTCTCGCGCACGGGGGTCTAACAACGCTGGGAGCCAATACATTCAGCATGGCGATAGCCGGCCCGCTTCTCACGTGGGGCATTTATCAAATTGGGAAAAAACTGCGTGTGCCGCGACTGCCGCTTATCTTTCTGGCGGCTATGCTGGGAGACATATTCACCTATGGCGTGACCAGTTTCCAGCTTGCCTTGGCATACCCCAGTGCGCAAGGTGGCGTAGGGGCCAGCATGATGGAATTTTTGATGGTTTTTGCCCCCACCCAATTGCCGCTGGCGGTGATTGAAGGACTGCTGACGATGCTGGTGATGATGGGGCTTGAAACATATGCCAAAACGGAACTTCATGAACTAAGGGAAGGAAGAAAGGGGATTTTCTATGACGCGGAATAAAAAAATCGTGCTAGTGTCCCTTTTGGTGGTGGTAATTCTGATCGTGGGCCCGCTGCTTGCCTTGAAAGGGGCTTCGTTTGGTGGCAGTGATGATGCCGGCAGTGTAAAAGTAGAAGAAATCACGGGTGGCGAAGCGGAACCGTGGGCCACGCCCGTACTGGAACAACTGATCGGGGGCGAATTACCGGGCGAAGTGGAAAGTTTATTTTTCTGCCTGCAAACCGCATTGGGCGTGGGTGTGCTGGCCTTTGGTTTCGGATATTTGGTAGCCCGTAAAAAATACGGTGGGGACCGCCCCGATACAGCTAGGCATGAGGAGAAAAACCAGTGATGGCGGCCCTTTTGGCGGGGATTATTACGGGCAGTCTTTTGGCAGGACGCTTGCCGGTTTATAGCGTACTGATTCTTAGCCTTTTTGTCGCGGCGGGCTTTTGGTTAACAGGCCACCATCACCACGACGGGGTGTTGTCCATCGATGGGCTGGCACGCCGTTCCCGATTATACCGGGAAAACGCTTTTCTAAAAGCAGGGGGCAGTGTGGCGCTACTTTTTTGTTGCCTTTGTTCGCCTTCCCCGTGGCCACCGGTTTGCTTATTCCTTTTTTTAACGGTGGTTACGGTCTGTTTGGGGGGCATTCGCATAAAAGACTATATGTCCCTCATGGGAGTGCCGGTGGTGTTTCTACTTTTGTCGGCGCTCACGCTTTTGTGGGATTTTACGACAACGGTACCGCGAGATGCTGTTTTGTCGGTGCCGCTGTTTGGCGGGTACCTGATCGTGGAACCGGCGGCCCAGCTGTTTGCCCTGGGGGTCCTGGCCCGGGCGCTGGGGGCGGTGGGATGCCTGTTTTTTCTGAGTTTATCAACCCCATTACCGGACATCCTGTTTGTATTGCGCCGAGTGAAGGTACCCGCTGTGATTATAGAAGTAGCGATGCTCATGTATCGGTATATTTTCCTCTTACTGCGTACCGCCCGGGAACGCAAACAGGCTGCAGCCAGCCGGCTGGGGTATGGCCCTTGGCGCAAAAGCCTGCGTACGACAGGGCTTGTGTATGCCGGGCTGCTGGCCCATAGCTTTCGGCGGGCTGGTGCTTGCTTTGATGCGATGGAAAGCCGGTGTTACACCGGCTCCGTCGCATTTTTGACGGAAAGAAAACCGGTTACAGGAAAGCTGGTAGCCCTCATCGGTGTGCCACTAGTGGGTATGCTGATCAGTTTCATTTTTTTATGGCTATAAGGGAGACAGAAGCGGAAAACATGAACGAAATCCTTTGTTTTGATGAGGTATCGTACCGGTACGACACCGGTGGCGAGCATGACGCGCTGTATCCGTTTTCGGTACGGCTGTATAAAGGGGAAAAAATCGCTGTGTTGGGCCACAACGGGGCAGGAAAGTCTACGTTCTTCCTGTTGGCCAATGGGGTTTTGCGCCCCCAAACCGGAGAAATCCGGCTTTTGGGGGAACCGGTTGGGTTAAAAGAAAAACAGCGCCGAAAATTGCGCCAGCAGGTCGGCCTTGTGTTTCAGGACCCAGATGTGCAGCTATTGGCGGGTACGGTAGAAGAAGAAATCAGTTTTGGCCCCATGAACCTGGGACTGCCTCGGGAGGAAGTGCAGCGTCGGGTGCAAACTGCCATGGAAAGTCTACAACTGCTTTCATATCGGACCCGGGGGCCACAGTATCTGTCGGGGGGCGAAAAACGCCGGGTGGCCATTGCCGGGGTACTGGCCATGGAACCCAATGTAATGCTGCTGGATGAACCAGCCAGCAACCTGGACCCGGCCGGACAGGCCCTATTAAATCAGATCCTCGAGGATCTGCACGAAAAAGGGATCAGTGCGGAACGTCTTGTTTTTACGACGCTTCATGCAGGTGGTAAATTTGATGATTCCGCTTATAAGACAAGCGGTGGTCTGCATGGTGTCGGTTCTTCGGTCGTCAATGCACTTTCCGTCTGGATGAAAGTACGGATCAGGCGCGGCGGACATATCTATGAGGATGCTTATGAACGCGGTATTCCGACGGTAGAGCTGCAGAACGGGCTTCTGCCGGTTGTCGGAAAATCCAAAGATACAGGATCCAG
>CAJKJS010000303.1 GCA_905200265.1 uncultured Oscillospiraceae bacterium | reverse complement strand
CTATGACGTCGGTGATAGCGTCCAGATCATCGACGGACCGCTGGACGGTTTTGTGGGAACAGTCGACGAAATGAACCTGGAAAAGAACATGGTTCGCGTGACGGTCTCCATGTTTGGACGCGAAACCCCCGTGGAACTGGAACTCGACCAGGTCGAAGCGGTGGACTGAGTTTTTAGGTAATGAGCGGCTTTTTTTACAAAGCCGCTTATTATAGGGGCCAAAGCGTGCCCCTGTGGGAGGAACGGGAAAATTCCTTATCCATCCCGCTCCGCCATCTACCACGAATTTTGGAGGTGCAGTAATAATGGCGCAAAAGGTAACGGGCTATATTAAGCTCCAGATACCGGCTGGTAAAGCAACCCCGGCGCCCCCCGTTGGCCCTGCTCTGGGTCAGCATGGCGTCAACATTATGGCGTTCACGAAGGAATTTAACGAACGCACGAAGAACGATGTGGGTCTGATTATCCCTGTCATCATCACGGTGTATGCCGACCGTTCGTTCACGTTTATCACGAAAACGCCCCCTGCGGCCGTTCTGATCAAGAAGGCCTGCGGTATCGAAAGTGGTTCGGGCGCTCCGAACAAGACGAAAGTGGCGAAGATCACCCGCGAACAGCTGCGGAAGATCGCCGAACAGAAAATGCCCGACCTCAACGCTGCCAGCGTAGAGGCTGCCATGAGCATGGTGGCCGGTACCTGCCGCAGCATGGGCGTTGAAGTCGTTGACTGATACCCCAGGGTGGGAGGAACTTCGTTCTAAGGACATCCGATATTTACCACTCAATCAGGGAGGAATACCTAAACATGAAACACGGCAAGAAATATATCGAAGCCCAAAAGGTTTTCGAACGCTCCAAACTTTATGACTCGGAAGAAGCACTGTCGCTGTGCATCAAAACCGGTACCGCCAAATTTGACGAGACCGTGGAAGTGCACGTAAAGCTGGGTGTTGACGGCCGTCACGCTGACCAGCAGGTTCGTGGCGCTATCGTACTGCCCAACGGCACCGGCAAAACGGTTCGCGTGCTGGCGATCTGCAAACCCGAAAGAATTGAAGAAGCCGAAAAGGCCGGCGCCGATTTTGTCGGTGGCCAGGATATGATCGAAAAGATCCAGGGCGGCTGGATGGATTTCGACGTAGTGATCACCACGCCCGACATGATGGGTATGGTAGGCCGCTTGGGTAAAGTGCTGGGCCCGCGTGGTCTGATGCCTAACCCCAAGGCTGGCACCGTTTCCATGGACATTGCCAAGGCGATTACCGATGCGAAAGCCGGTAAGATTGAATACCGTCTGGACAAGACGAACATCATTCACTGCGTAATCGGCAAAGTGTCCTTCGGCACTGAAAAGCTGCAGCAGAACTTTGATGCGCTGATGGGCGCTATCGTAAAAGCGAAGCCCGCCGCTGCCAAGGGCCAGTACGTGCGTTCCTGCGTGGTTTCGGCCACCATGGGCCCCGGCGTACGCATCAATCCCGCGAAGTTCATCTAATTTCGAGGTTTTGATTTTCGATAGCAAAGTTGCCTGTTGACAAAACAGTGACTTTGTGCTATGATATGAAAGCTGTCCAAAGACAGCAGGTGCATCTGCATAACGGGAATTCCCGGCCTGCCGAGGAGAGAGAAAACCAATATTCCGGTACAAAACCGGTTTGCTTTTTGGATTTTCGCCCTTTCCGCGGTAAGCGGAAAGGGTTTTTCTTTTGCAGCGACACCGTATCTGAACCACGGAGGTGAAACCATTTGCCTAGCGAGAAAACTCTGGAACTGAAAAAGCAGCAAGTTGCCGCTCTTTCGGAATCCCTGAAAACTGCCTGCACCGGTATTATTGTGGATTACAAGGGCATCAGCGTGGCTGACGACACCGTGCTGCGTAAGAAGCTGCGTGAATCCGGCAATACCTATACCGTTGTGAAGAATACCATCCTGGGCCGTGCTCTGGAAGCTGCTGGGATCGAAGGCCTGGAAGCTCATCTGGAAGGTTCCACGGCTATTGCGTATTCGACGGATGATTACACGTCGGCTGCTAAGGCCCTCTTTGAATATGCGGATAAGCATAAGGAATTCAAAGTGAAGGCTGGCTTCATCGATGGCAAAGCCATTGATGCTGCAGGCGTGAAGAACCTGGCGGATCTGCCGCCGAAGGAAGTGCTTATTGCACAGGTTCTGGGCGGCTTGAATGCTCCCATTTCTGGTCTGGCTACCGTGCTCAACGGCACCATTCGCAGCCTGGCCATCGTGCTCAACGCCATTGCCGAAAAGCAGAGTGCGTAAGTGGCACCCACTTTTCTTACAGCGAAAAGGCCGCGTAACGGTCTTTTACAAAACTGAATTTTATCATTCTCTTTATGGAGGTAACAACAATGTCTGAGAAGGTTGCAAATCTGATTGAAGAAATCAAAACCCTGTCTGTTCTCGAACTGTCCGAAATGGTAAAGGCTCTGGAAGAAGAATTCGGCGTGTCCGCTGCTGCTCCCGTGGCTGTGGCTGCTGCTCCCGCTGCTGGCGCTGCTCCCGCTGCGGAAGAAAAGACCGAATTTGACGTTGTGCTGAAGTCCTTTGGCTCCAACAAGATCAACGTGATCAAGGTTGTGCGTGAAATCACCGGCCTGGGCCTGAAGGAAGCCAAGGAACTGGTTGACGGCGCTCCCAAGAACCTGAAGGAAGGCGTTTCCAAGGAAGACGCTGAAGCCATCAAGGCTAAGCTGACCGAAGCTGGCGCTGAAGTTGAAGTTAAATAAGTTTTCACTTAAAGGAAAAGCCTGTGCCTTTTATG
>CAJKJS010000302.1 GCA_905200265.1 uncultured Oscillospiraceae bacterium | reverse complement strand
TGCCTTCTTTCGCGGCCTCCGCCGCTTTTTGCAGCCGCAGGCGGAAACATTGTTCGCACCGGGCTCCGCCTTCCGGCACCATTTCGAGCCCTTTCACCGCCTGCAAAAAACAGTCCGGTTCATAAGGGCCTTCCAAAAAATCCACAGGTTCCGGCAGGGGCATTTGCAAAAGCAACCGTTTTTGTTCGTCCACCCGCTTTTGATACTCTTCCCTGGGCGCGATATTGGGATTATAATAGTAAACAGTCAGTGCAAAATGAGGCGCTACGGTTTCCAGCACGGCACTGCTGCACGGGGCACAGCAGCTGTGCAGCAAGAGCCTCGGCTTATCGCCAGGCGCAAAGCTCTTTGTGATGCGCTCCATTTCTTTTTGATAATTGCGTTTTTGTTCCATGATTCCCTCTGTTTGCCTGGGGGCTAAAGGCCCTTTGGCTTTCTGATCCATCCCCTCTTGAAAGGAGTTTTCCCTTTATGACGTTTCCTGCTCCCTCTGATCTGGCTGCCGCTTTGCGGGAGCTCTTACTGTGGCACGGGGCCGACGACGTGGGCTTTTCGGCCCCCGAGGATGCCGCTGCCCAGTTTTCCGGGCTGCCCTATGCCATCTCTCTGGTGGTGCGCCTGTCCGACGCCGTCATCGACGAAATTGACACCGCCCCCACCCACACGTATTTTCACCATTACCGCACGGTGAACGCCCAACTGGACCGCCTGGCCCTGCTAACCGGCCGCTTTATCCAGCAGCATGGCGGGCGGTATATCGCCGTAGGAGCTTCGCAGAGTATTAACGCCGATGGCTGGCAGTACCGGGGCCGCTATTCCCACAAAAAAGCCGCCGTACTGGCTGGGCTTGGCAGTGTGGGGAAAAGTTCGCTGTTTTTGCACCGGACATGGGGGCCACGGGTGCGGCTGGTCACGATTTTTACGGATTTGCCTTTTCCGGTGTATGAAGGTTCTCCCCTTGCCTGCCCCTGCGGCAGTTGCACCCTGTGCCGGACAGCCTGCCCGGCCGGCGCCATCACCGGCGAGTTATGGGAACCGGGGAAACCCCGCAGCGAACTATTCTTGCCGGAAAACTGCTCTTTGTACATGAAAAAGCAATTTCAGCATATTGGACGCGGCGCCGTGTGCGGCATCTGCATGAAAGTATGCCCGAAAGGAAAAGGGCGAAGGGGTTAATGCCCTTCTTTTTTCGGTTTGCGCTGCAACGGGCGGCGGGTACCGTCCGGTTCCACGATTACCATATTATCCAGCTGGGTTTGCAAATTCTGCCGCCAGGCCTGCAAATACTGGGCTCTGAGCGCCTGCTGTTCCTTCTTTTCTTCTTCGGTGAGTCCTTCGGCCCGCTGTTTGCGCGCCAGTTCGTTAATCCGTTCAATCAGTTTTGCTTCCACAAAATTCCTCTCTTTCCCATCGCGGCGACGCGATGCGGTAGGTATAAGCCCGGCCCCGGTTTTCGCCCCGTTTTAGTGCCCCTGCCTGCTGCCATACGCGCAGACAGGCCGATGCACCCGCCGGCGACAGCCGGGCTGCTTTTTGTAACTCTTTCGCTGTAAAAACCGGCGGTAAAGCGGGCAGTAAAGACGCCCAGCCTTCCGGTGTGGAGACGTCCCGGCGGTCAATGACTTGCAAGAGCTTGCGTTCATATCTCGTGCTGCCCCGTTTGCCGTCGCGGCCCCACCCGTTTTGCAGCCGGTATTCTTCCACTTCCAGCATGATAAAACTGAAAACTAAGTTTTTCTCCCGCAAAAAGGGCAGAATATGGACAAGTTCCCGGGATAGATCCAGGGGCGTGCCCCGTTTGGGCGACCGCCGCCGGGACAGGACTTCCCCTGTTTCCGGATCTAGCCAGCACAGCCATTTTCGTTCGGCCACCGGACACACCAGACGCACCCGCCCGGCCTGTAAATAAATGGGCAGCCGCTTTTTCAGTGCGAAAAAGTGGCCGGTCTGCACTTCCACCACGCCTCCTTCCGGGTCCTGGGCGTCGGCAATCAGCCGCCCTACCCGCACTTCATGGCGAGTGGGGTCGGGCTGATACAGGTTTTTCAGATCGCGGTGCAAACTTTTTTCCCCCAGGGTCCCAATGCCCATAGGTTTTACAGCCCCATAGTGGGCGCGAGCTGCTTCATGACATCCAGTGTCTTTTCGAGCAGCTCGTCCAGCGTCCACCCCAGCCGTTCGGCGCCCTGAGTGATAACCTCGCGGGAACACCCGGCGGCAAACTTTTTATCTTTAAACTTCTTTTTCAGCGAACGCAGTTCCATATCGGATACGCTTTTGCTCGGGCGCATGAGGGCGGCCGCGCCGATCAGCCCCGTGAGCTCATCGACGGCAAACAGGATTTTTTCCATCATGAGCGTTGGCTCTTCCTCGGAGCACAGTCCATAGCTGTGGCTGACCACCGCATGGATAAACGCTTCGTCCACATCCTTTTCTTCCATAAGGACCCGGACTTTTTTACAGTGTTCCTCGGGCCACTTTTCAAAATCCAAATCATGCAAAAGCCCCACAGCCTGCCAGTATGCTTCCTGTCCGGGGGCATACTCGGCCGCAAAAACACCCAGCACCGCCCCGACAATTTCACCGTGCTGCCGGTGGAATGGCTCTGTATTATAGTCCCACAGCCAGTTGCGGGCTTCTTCTACCGAAGGAATCCATCCCATAAAATCCGCCTCTCCTTTCCTTTATGACGTGTTCTTTATTTGCCCACATATTATACCATATTCTGCCCAAAACGGAAGGGAGATTTTTCACGGTTTTTTGTTTGACAGGGGGAAAGAAAACA
>CAJKJS010000301.1 GCA_905200265.1 uncultured Oscillospiraceae bacterium | reverse complement strand
TGCTTATCGGGGGTTTCGTCTCCCCGTTCGAATACCCGTTTGCTATCCGTCAATGTTTGCAATAGCAAAAAGGGCAACCGGTGAATCACATGGGTGCCAAACACCAGATTGACGTAGGGGAAACTTTTTTTAATCCGTTCGGCCACGTGTTCCTGTTCCATCATGCAGCCGCACAACGCAATAATCATACCCGGATGGCGGCGTTTTTGGTTTTTCAGGGCACCCACATTGCCGAACACCCGGTCTTCCGCATGTTCCCGTACAGCACAGGTATTAAACAGGACGAGGTCCGCTTCGTCGGGAGAATCCGTAAAGGAAAAGCCCATCTGACTGAGCATCCCTTTCATGCGCTCCCCGTCGGCAGCATTCTGCTGACAGCCGTAGGTGTGCACCATGGCCATAGGCACGGCGCCACGTTTACGCACCTGCATAATCTGTTTCACGGCTTCAAAAGCCCTTTGCATCTCATCGGGAACCTGAGGAATGGCAAACGGTTCTTGCAAAAAAACGCCTCCCTTTTACATTGCAAATCGTAAAAATCGGAATCTTTCATAGTATAGCACAGTTTTTTCATTCCTTCAACCTTTCCCCCAACCGGTTTTCGCCGCTGTTTGTCTTTTCCAGCCCTGCATTTCCCGGGAAATCTTTTCCCCCTGCCTATTTTGTGATATAATAGCAACACGATAGGCGCCTTATATATGGAAAAGCGCCGGGATTTGGAATAAAGGAGACAACCGTGTATGCCGTTTTCGATTGATTTGGGGCCTTATAACGCTGTATTCGCCGTACCTACCGCTTTGGTGGATACCCACATGCGCCTGGCTGGCGCTGTCCAGCTAAAGGTGCTATTATATATTCTGCGCCATGCCGGACGCCCCGTACAGGAAGAAGAAATGGCGCAGTCTCTGGGAGTTTCCGCCGCCGATATCAAAGACGCGCTGTTTTACTGGCAGCAGGCTGGACTATTGCCAGATGCTCAGGAAGCTACCGAACCAGCTCCGGCTCCTGCTCCTTCTGCGGCGGAATCGATTTCCCCGGTAGACGAAGCACCCGTTAGCACCGAAGAACCCCGGCTTATCTCTTCCCGTCCCACACCGGCAACACCCCCGACCCCTGCAAAAAAGCTGGCGCCCCACCGGGTAGAAAAACCCGACGGCGTGTTTTTGGCCAATCGCATGGCTTCATCCAGCGAAATTGCGGCTCTCATGCAGGAAACAGAATTTATCTTGGGCCGGCCGCTATCCCCCGGGCTATCATCTACCCTTTTGTACATGCACGACGACTGTGGACTACCCACCGATGTGATCATCATGCTGGTGCAGTATGCGAAAGAACAGGGCAAAGATAACACTCACTACATTGAATCCACCGGCCGGGCCTGGGCTCAGGAGGGGATTTTATCCCACGAAAAGGCGGAACAAAAACTGCGCTATCTGGATGAAAGCGCCAAAGCTTGGCGATTGGTGGAACGGGCCCTGGGGATCAGCCACCGCCGCCCAACAGCCCGGGAAATGCAATTTTGCGCCCGCTGGGTACTTACCTGGCATTTTGAAGAAGCCATGCTGCGAGAAGCCTATGAACGGTGCATTAACGCCACCGGCAAACTGAATTTTACGTACATAGACCGTATTTTGGAACGCTGGCAGCGGGAGGGTGTTCGCACCCTATCCCAGGCTCAGCAGGAGGCGAGCGCCCGCACCCAGCAGGCCCCCGCTCCCCAGGCCCCCAGCTATGACCTCGATGAATTTGAAAAAATGAGCCAATGGGAATTGATGCATAAGGAGAAATAACCATTATGGGATACAGCCGCGATATTTACGACAGCGCCATGAATGAGCTGGCCCGCCGCCGGCGTCAAGCCGAACAAACCCACCGGCAACGCCGTGATGGCCTGTATGAAGCCTGTCCCCGCTTGCGGGACATTGACCGGGATTTGTCGCACACCTATGCCCGAGCTGCTCAGGCAGTTTTGCATGGCAGCACGGCGAAAGAGGAACTCACCCGCATTCGTGACCGTAATCAATCGATGCAGCGGGAAAAGGCCCAATTGATTCGGGATTTGGGATTTGAGGCCAATTATCTGAAAGTGCCGTACACCTGCCCGGACTGTTCCGATACCGGGTATATCGATGGCGCCATGTGCCATTGCCTGCGCACACTCATGCGCAAAGAAGCTTACCGGCGATTAAATGAAACCACACCCCTGGCCCTTTCCACGTTTGACCAGTTTGATCTTTCTTATTATGACGACACCAGCGAAAATGGTGGTCCGTCGCCACGGCAAGTGATGGCTCGCATTGTGGGATTGTGCCGTTCTTATGCGGATTCATTTTCGCTGGAATCCGATAGCCTGCTGTTCACCGGGCGCACGGGATTAGGTAAAACCCATCTCTCCCTAGCCATTGCCAACGAAGTGATCGAAAAAGGATTTGGAGTGGTGTACGGTTCGGCGCAAAACTTTGCCTCTTCCCTAGAAAAGGAACGGTTCTCCCGGGATGAAAACGACACAAATCACCTTCTGTTATCGTGTGACCTGCTGATTATGGACGATTTGGGCACCGAATTTACCACATCGTTTGTGACTGCTTCCCTTTATAATGTGATTAACACGCGCCTGATGGCCGAAAAGCCCACTCTGATTAACACAAACCTGTCTATGAAAGAGTTGACAAAGCGTTACGGTGAGCGATTTTGTTCCCGTATTATCGGCGGCTATACCCTGCTTACCTTTGCCGGGCGGGATGTGCGCCAGCTAAAGCGCATACGCCGCATGGAACAGAAAAAAAATAATGTT
>CAJKJS010000300.1 GCA_905200265.1 uncultured Oscillospiraceae bacterium | reverse complement strand
TATTGCCAATAATAACATGAAGGTAAGCCAAAGCCAGTTTGATTCCCTGGTGAGTTTTTCGTATAACGTGGGGTCGGGATATTGGAATAATGCATCGGCCTCTATCAGTATGCGGGAAATTATGCTCAATGCTGTGAAGCCTATTAGTATCGGCTCTTCCGGTCGCAAGGGCACCAGTACAGAATCCTTCGTTTTGTATAAAGGCGCAGGCAATAATACCGGTGTGATCACCAGCGTGGGAACCAATACATCGGTAACCGTTTACAAAATGGAATACCAGGAAAGCACCAAGCAAATGTGGTACTACCTGAAAACCTCCTCGGGCAAAACCGGATGGGCGCACGGCGGTTATATTAGCCTATCGGGCAGCGATTTGGTACACGATCTTCAGTATACCGATTCGTACTGTTATGGCACGGCCATGCTGGAATGGCATAAAGCCGGTGGGGTATGCCTGCCGGGACTTCTGTATCGCCGGTTGGCTGAATCGAAGGTGTACTCGTTTGCAAATTATGCAGAAGCCGATCCGTCTTCGTCTAAGTATAAAGTGAATACCTATGGGTACACCTATCCCGGTTGTTTAGCGGCTTACGAAAAATAAACGGGTTAACGCAAGATCCCGTCCAAATGGACGGGATCTTTTTTATGGGAACGACTTAGAAGAGCCTTGACAGAGACAGGAGGGTATGGTATAGTAACAATAAAGTTAGTTAAAACTAACTAACAGTAGACCATAACTCCCTTACAGTGGGGAGTCTTCTTTTGCCAGAGTGTTAGCTATAACTAACCATCTGGCAGCTATGAAAGGACGGTTTCTATGAGTGTGGTGATCATAGGCGGAAACGAAGGAATGGCCGGACAGTATGCGGATATCTGTAAAAACTATGGGTGCAAAGCGAAAGTCTATGCGAAAGAGCACGGTACAATGAAGAAAAAAATGGGGTGTCCCGATTTGCTGATTGTTTTTGTCAGCACGGTATCACACAAAATGATGATTAGCGCCTCTAGAGAAGCAAAACGAAACTGCATTCCGGTGGAGCGGGTACATTCGAGCAGTGCTTCGGCGCTTCATACGGTACTTATGCAGTATTGTGGGCAAGGAAAAAAGGAGGGGTAAGTTGAATGGAGAAGGAACTGATTGCGCTGTGTGCCCCCACTCTGGCCCGATTAAAGACGGGTAGTTTATTTCGTGTGCGGATGAAAGACACGGGGGAGTGGTTTTCCCAGTTTCGTAAACTGGCCTATCAGCTGCGGGGAAAAGGCGTTCAAATGACCATTCTGCAAATTAAAGATGGGCATGCCCTTCTGTATGTATATCGAAAGGAACGGTTGCAACAGGACATGGCCTGCCCCAAAGTAGCCGCTTTTCTGGCGTTATGGGGGTACCATGGTTCGGTTAACCACATTATCCGGCAGTTGCGGCACCGCGTAGCGGAACAGGAGGAATTTCCCCACGAAATTGGCTTTTTTCTTGGGTATCCTTTTGAGGATGTGGCCGGCTTTATTCGGCATCAGGGAAAAAACTGCAAATGTGCCGGATGCTGGAAAGTATATGGAGATGAAGAGTACGCTAAACGGCTGTTTCAAAAATATGAAAAGTGCCGTCTTGTGTATATGCGTTTGTGGCAAACCGGTACGCCTTTGCAGCGGTTAGCTGTGGCAGGGTAATAAGAAACTTTTTGGCTGTATAAAAACCCCCGGCACTCTCCCTTTCTTAGGAGATGCGCCGGGGATTCTTTTTTATTTTTTAAGCGTGTCCGTAAAAACCCTGTACAGAAACTTCGCCCGAATAAATAATCGCCCGTTCGCCGGTTTCGGTTTCTACTACCAATTCGCCTTCTTCCGTAATATCCACAGCAGTACCTCGTAACTCGGTACCGCCGCGATCGCAGTATACCGTGCGGCCCAGGGTTACACACAAATCCCGGTAGGCTGGCAGCAAGGTTTGCAGGCCATTCTTTTGATTTTCGTCCAAGATATGTTCGAATTCTTCCAAAAACAGACGCATGAGGTAGGCCCGGTTCCATTTTTTGCCGGTGGCTTCTTCCAAAGTAATCGCCCGTTCCCGAATGTCATCGGGGTAGCTTCCTTCGTGGATATTCACCCCGGGGCCTATTACCACATATTCCACCTGTTCCATTTCGGCGCCCATTTCGGTCAAAATGCCGCAAATTTTTCGGCTGCCGATGACCACATCATTGGGCCATTTTACTTTGGCCGGTACGCCGGCGACTTTGCGGAGCGTACGGCAAATCACTAAACCAGCCAGTAAGGTCATGCGGCTGGCCTGCTGTGGGGAGCAGTGGGGCCGCAAAAGTAAACTGAACCACAACCCCCGGCCCGGAGGCGACCGCCAAGCCCGGCCAAGCCGTCCTTTGCCGCCGGTTTGCTCTTCGGCAATAACTACCGTTCCATGGGGGGCACCTTGCAAAGCCATCCGCTTTGCTTCGTTATTCGTTGAATCCGTTACAGGCAACACAACCAGATTTTGCCCGATGACCCGGGTGGGCAGGGAAGCACGAATGCTTTCCGCTGTGAGAATATCCGGCTCTTCCTGGAGGCAATAACCACGATTAGTAACGGAAGAAATCGCATATCCTTCGGCGCGCAGCGCGTTTATATGTTTCCACACGGTGGTGCGGGAAATACCGAATTCTTCACTTAAGGATTCCCCGGAAAGGTAGGAACCGGCTGAAGCGCGTAATTTCTGTAAAATTTGTTCTTTTGTTTTCATGGGCGCCCCCTTCTTGGCACCGGATTGTGCTGAAAATGGTATCCGGTACACTAGCATCACTTTGTTCATTA
>CAJKJS010000299.1 GCA_905200265.1 uncultured Oscillospiraceae bacterium | reverse complement strand
GTGCGGGGCACGGAGACATTTTCGCCGTGGCGGAACAGCTGTTCCCGCAGGCGTACGGCCCGGAAATTTTCCACGGTTTTCCGCTTCCAGATGTGTTCCGGATCGAAAATGGTGTAGGGCTGGGTATCATCGATGACTTCGTTATGCATGGTAATGACATCAGCGATCGCTTTGCCGGAATCCCGGTCATACAGCCGCCAGATTTCCTTGAAGCAGGGAGTGGTAATTTTCGCTACGTTTTCGCTGATCTTGATTTTCGGAATGATGTTGCCGTTTTTATCCTCTACCCCAGCCAGCTTGTACACGCCGCCGAACACCGGGTTCGAAGACGACGTGATCATGCGTTCACCAACACCGAAGGAATCCACCGGTGCGCCCTGGAGCAGCATATCGCGGATGAGATATTCGTCCAAACTGTTGCTCACGCAGATTTTGCAGTCAGGGAACCCGGCCTCATCCAGCATTTTCCGGGCTTTGCGGGCCAGGTAGGCAATGTCGCCGGAATCAATGCGGATACCCGCGGGGCGGTATCCCTTCGGCACCAGAACTTCATTAAATACACGAATGGCGTTGGGGACACCGGATTTTAGCACATTATAGGTATCCACTAGCAGCGTGCAGGCACCGGGATACTCTTCAGCATACGCCTTAAATGCCTCATATTCACTGGGGAACAACTGTACCCAGCTGTGGGCCATGGTGCCCAGCGCCGGTACACCAAATTCCAGGTCGGTAATGGTACAGGCCGTGCCCACACAGCCGCCAATGTACGCAGCCCGAGCACCAAAAATGGCACCGCCATTCCCCTGGGCTCGACGGGAACCAAATTCCATCACACTGCGGCCCGCTGCGGCCCGTACAATGCGGTTGGCTTTGGTACATACCAGAGTCTGATGGTTAATGGTCAGCAGGATCATTGTTTCAATAAACTGGGCCTGAATGGCCGGACCCCGCACGGTAACAATCGGTTCACCAGGGAAAATCGGGGTACCTTCCGGTACAGCCCACACATCACATTCAAATTTAAAATTACGCAAATACTCGATGAATTCCGGTCGGAAAATCTTTTTGCCCTCCAAATAGGCCAGATCTTCTTCGGTAAAATGCAGATTATCCAGGTAATCTACCACCTGCTGCACCCCGGCCATAATGGCAAAGCCGCCGCCATCGGGCACGGTGCGGTAGAACATATCAAAATAGACAATGGTATCGCCATACCCATGGGCCAGATATCCGTTGGCCATGGTGATTTCATAAAAATCGGTGAGCATGGTGAGATTCACGTTATTGTTTCCCTGCTTGAGAGGTTCCATGATGAAATTCCATCCTTTCCACAACGGCCGGGGTTTCCCCAGCCAGTCTAGTCCGATTCAATAATAAAAAGCCGTCAGGGTGCCACTGTCGGAGCCAAAAGTTCCCCGGCCGGTTGGGTAAAACTGGCCAGTTCCACACCGCTTTGGGCCATATTCTGCATAGCCATGGCACTGCACAGTGCTGCCGGGTGTCCCGGCCCATCGAAGGTTGCGACCAAATCCGTAAGCACGATGACCCGGCTTTGGCGGTTACAGCGATTTTCCCCGGCTTTTAGGGTAAGAGCAGCCTGCTGAATACAGATATCGGTACAGCACCCCGTCAGCAAAAAAGTATCAATTTGGGGATGTTCCGCCCGCCACTGCCAAAAGGCCGGTTCCAAACATGCGTTGGTCGATGCTTTAGGTATAACCCGGCCCCATTTTTCCGAAAGTAATTCGGGACAAATTTCTTCTTCCCCGGTTCCTTTCACGCAGTGGGGCGGATAACTAACAAATTCCGGCGAATCAGGGGTGTGCGTGTCGGTAAATAGCAGTGTTTCCACGCCCGTTTCCTTCGCCCGGCGCAAAAGAGCCGCTACGCCCGGCAGTAGTGCCCGGCAAAGCGGGCTGAAAAGGGCACCCTTTTCAGCAAAGCCGCGGTTTAAGTCAATAACCAGCAGTGCCGTATGGTCTGGGACTAGCCTATCAAACGAAAGGGCCTGCTGCGTCGGCGGCGCCAAGCTATCCCACACGACCGAAAGGGCCGACGGTTGTTTTTCCATACCTCATTCCCCCTGCCTGTTTTCCTGTCTTGACAGTAGTCGTTTTATTTATTATACCATTGTTTCGGCCACAGTACAAACACCTGGAAAAAACTTCGAAAAAATATACGATATTTCCAAAAAATCGTAATATACCTTTGGAAAATTCATGTTTTTTTCCTTTTCTCTTGCATTTACGGCTCATCGGCTTTATAATATAGAAAATAGATTTTTGGCACAGAGACAATCTCCTGCAGCGCTTAAATTGTAGGAAACGAACCAAAATGCTTGTGGGGGGATGGTTATGCGACTTCGAAAACAAGCTCTCGGGGCCCGTAATTTGGTAGGGGCTCGGGTTGAATTAGCACGGAAAAATCAAGGCATGAAACAGAAGGAGCTTTTGGCTCAACTTCAAGTGAACGGCGTTGATATGAATGCATCCGGTTTATCCAAACTGGAAGGGCAGCTTCGTTATGTAACGGATTTTGAACTGGCCGCTTTGGCCAACATTCTAAACGTGTCGGTTGACTGGCTCTTGGGGAGAGATGAATAATTCCGTGCCAAAGCGCTGTTTCGTCACGGGCGGAACAGCGCTTTTTTCGCCCGTTTTTATTACAAATAGTATTATTTTTATTTATTATACATTTTAAGCATATCTTATTTACCTAACCAGTAGTCCTCGCAGACAGCCGTGCAATGAATCTTCACGAAATCTTTCGCAACGTAAATACATATAGTATAATTTTCACTTCTT
>CAJKJS010000298.1 GCA_905200265.1 uncultured Oscillospiraceae bacterium | reverse complement strand
CACCGGTGCGAGAAGAAGTTCATCAGCGAACGGGCATTCATGGTCACAATCATGTTGGTGGTGCAGGCATTGGGCAACACAAAGCGGGCATCTTCAATCGCCATTTTTTCGGCTTTGCGGGCCGCCGCTTTTTCATCCAGCCCCTCGGCCATCAGCTTTTTCGTGTTGCCTTCCTTTAATTTGGCAGCTAAAGATTCATAATGGCGCTGGTCTTCTTCCATGGCCTGCAAAAATTCATCGGCCGCTTCCGGAATCGCCCGAATCGCTGGCGGCACCACAAATTCAAACGCCTTTTCGCGCACATACCGCTGGCTCTGCACGCTGAAGGAAGCAATACGGTGGCGGGTGATCTGCGCCAACAAAGAACGAGATACCCCCTCAATGCCAAACGTAAACACGGCATGTTCAATGGGGCTTTCATGCCCAATCTGCGCGAGCATTTCCACAAACGAAGCCGTTTTTTCGGGGGTCAGCCCTTCCCGTACCGTTTCGATACTCGATGGCGAATAACACAGCTTCGCGGCCGATGCCACCGTCCGTTCCGGTTCTGGCGTATGGGCTAATAATATGACGCGGCTCACAGCCACCACACCTTTCTTTTCTAAACAATGCGTTTGTCCGTTTCTTTACAGACAGATTCATTATATCATTCTTTTTTTCATATGTCCACCATCAGCCCGCCCGGTTTGCATCCGCCGGAATTTTGTCTTGACCCTTGCCTTTTCCGGGAAAATCCGGTAAAATAAAGAAAAAGTTCTCATACTTTTGCGCTTTTTAACGGGAGGAATGGTAAATGATGGACAAAAATACCTTGCAGGAACTGTTGCAGCAGCCTTTGGCCCAGGACCTGCTGGAAAACTTCGGGTTTGCTGGGAAAGGCGCTGACGACTTTACCCCGGAGGAAATTTGTCACCTGGAACCGGTGTGGAAAATGGTTGACGCCACCAAAACACCGATTCATGTGCCGATTCACAGCGACTATGAACGCAAATGGTGGAAAGAAGCCGTAGCCTACCAGATTTACCCCATGAGTTTTTGCGACTCCAATGGCGACGGGATCGGTGACTTAAACGGTATCCTTTCGAAACTGGATTACCTCAAAGAGCTGGGCGTTGATATCATTTGGCTCAGCCCCATTTACGATTCGCCTAATGACGATAACGGGTATGACATTCGCGATTACAAAGCGATTCACAAAGATTACGGCACCATGGCCGATTTTGACCATCTGCTTTCGGAAGTGCATAAGCGTGGCATGAAGCTGATTATGGACATGGTACTCAACCATACCAGCGACGAACATCGTTGGTTCCAGTCGTCGGTTCATGATCCGGATTCCCCCTATCGGGATTACTACATCTGGCGCAAAGGCCGCGACGCCAATACGCCCCCCAACAACTGGCGCTCCTTCTTCTCGGAAAGCGCCTGGAAGTACTTCCCTGAACGCGATGAATGGGCGCTGCATCTGTTCAGCCAGAAGCAGATGGATTTAAACTGGGAAAACCCTGCCCTGCGCCGGGATGTATACGACATGCTCAACTGGTGGCTGCAAAAGGGCGTAGACGGCTTCCGCCTGGACGTTATTAACCTGATCAGCAAGACCCCCGGCCTGCCGGAAGGCAGCGATCTGTTCGGCAATCTGGTCGGCATGGAAAACTATGTATATGGGCCGCGCCTGCACGAATATTTAAAGGAAATGAATAAGGAAGCCTTTGGCCGGTATGACAGCTACACCGTTGGCGAAGGCTGCGGCTTGGGCGCCCGTACGACCGACTGCATCTCCATGGCCAGCGCCAAAGAGCTGAATACGGTTTTCTGCTTCAGCCATATGGAAATGCCCGGCCGCGATAAGTATGTGCCGTATGATTACGACCTGAACTACTTAAAAGCTCATTTGCTGAAAATCCAGCAAAACGAAGATGCCGATTGCTGGCCTACCCTGGTTTTTGAAAACCACGATAACCCCCGGTTTATCAACAAAGTCACCCAGGACAACAACGAAATGGACCTGTTCGCTAAAGAACTGGCCGTTCTCTCCATGACGCTGCGGGGTACGGTATTCCTGTATGAAGGGCAGGAACTGGGGCTCCGCGATGTAAAATTCCGCAACGCCGGGGAATTCCGCGATGTGGAAGCGAAAAACTATTACCGGGAACTGATCGCTAACGGCAAAACCGAAGAAGAAGCCTTTACCATCGTGGCGCCCGGTACTCGCGACCAGAGCCGTACTCCCATGCAGTGGACGGACGGTGAAAATGCCGGCTTTACTACCGGTACACCGTGGCTGCGCCTGGGCGATGATTATGCTGTGCGCAACGCAAAAGGCGAAAGTGAAGATCCCGACTCCATTCTCAATTTCTATAAGAAGATGATCGCCCTGCGCCATGCACACAAAACGTTTGTGTACGGCCGGTTTGAAGTGGTACAGCCCGAAACGCCCGATTATTTTGGGTATCGCCGCTTTGACGAAAATGGCACCTATTTTGTAGAAATGAACCTGTCGAAAAAGCCGATCGCCCGTCCCTGTCCGGTGGATGGCGAACTGCTGGCCGCCACTTATGGCGACACGGCCGAAGAATTGCGGCCCTTTGAAGCCAACGTGTACCGTCTGGCCTGATAGAACCGGCTGATTCTAGCATGACCCGGCCGCCGCGAGCGATTTCGCGGCGGCCCCTATTTTGGAGGAAACAAGATGCAACAATTTCTTGGCAAGCTGGATATTCACAGCGGCCTGAGCCACACCGGCGAATCCCTTCTACCCCTTGTAAATGGCCTGTATGAAAGCGATTTGCTCACATTTGATCTGGACGAAGACGGC
>CAJKJS010000297.1 GCA_905200265.1 uncultured Oscillospiraceae bacterium | reverse complement strand
CCGCTGGGACAGCGACATATTCGGGTTGGCGATCTCCACTGCGTTTTTCAAATACGCACTGCTTTTATACCGTTAACTTTCCGGTACCGACAGTCCCGTCATGGTGGTGGTATTGGGGAACGCCAAATATGTAGACGAGACACTTTCATTGACAGCGCCATTTCCACGGAACAGGGTGGCCGATGCTTTCTGCCAGTTTCCTCCCAGGCTCCACACTGAACTGCTGCCGCTGCCCTGGGTCGTATTGTTGGCTCCATCGTTCATACCGCCACTACTGGTTACCGGGTTCTGCGTAAACCAAACCAAATGACGTTCCGAAAAATTGTAACTGGTACCCGTTTTGAGCAGCAAGTTGCTTTCGGCTACAGCTGCCATGGTATACGACCAGCAAATCCCCCGGCTTCCCTGGTTTTTAACCGATGTGGTGGTTTTTTTCCCGTTCACATTGGTGGTAACCCGCGGATCATACGACGACGGCAGCGAAGCATACGTGCTCCCATTGACATCGGTATCCGATCCACTATCCAAACTAAGCTCATGGCCGTCCATATCCGTGATGATGTACGTGGAAAGCTCTCCATTGTCGCTGATTTCTTCTTCCATCTGTACAATCAGCGGTCCATCGTCTTCCCCACCGGCGATGTCAATCTCTTCCTCTTCATCCGAAACCTGACTGATGACGGATTCATCCGCTACTTCAGCTGCACGCAGCCCTTCAGCTCCCACCGAAAACAGCAGGCATACGCTCAAAAGCCACGCAATACCACGTTTTTTTCTTTGTGTCATATCATAACCTCTCTTGTTTATTTAAAGACGGTCGTTCATTTTATGTAATTGCGCCATGGCTTCCGCAATATACGCAGAAAGTGGTGCTGGAGATACCCCCATTACCTGTACATGGCAACGCATCATGGGGATTAGCAATTTTTTCGCTTCACTGCCCGAAACGGCCGCCGCCATCGCCAGGGAGATTTCCCCCATCATGGAATGGGCAAAAGCAATCCCCATGGGGCCCAGAATCACATCGGCCCGCTGGGCATTATATACCACGGCGCTTTCCCCCGTGGCAGCTGCGTCCGCTCCGGCTTTCAGCATGGCACTGGTGGCCATACTGTTGGAGCCAACGGCCCATATTTCCCAGTCCGTTTCTCGTTCTTCTTTTAGTTGGGCAATACACTGGCTGCCCACGCCGCCGCCTTGTCCGTCGATCACCAGAATCTTCATGCTACGGCTGTCCTCCCTTATTTTCTCCGCTTTTTTCCAAAAAAGGCAGGATTTACCTGACAAAAAGCCGGTAAATTCTTAACACTCTTCTTATATCTATTATAAGTTATACAAGAAAGTTGACACATCGTCAAGGGCGCGGGGGGAGTTTCTCCGTTTTGACGCAGAAAACGGTTATTTTAATAGTCGTTTTTATTATTTTTTTAGCATAAATTCCCTATTTTCCATTCCTTGATTTTTTCTTTTCTTTGCCTTTTTTTGCACTTTTTTACAGTTTCTTAAGAGAAATAAAATTTTTGTAATTTTCTTTAAAAGAATATTATTTTCTTCCCCTTTTCCTATACTTAGAGAACAGTCATGACTACGATTTTTGGTTTGAGAAAGGATGTGCTGCCCTGTCGTTCGGACAGGCTATTTTTATGAAAAAACGAATGCTTGCTTTCCTCCTGGCTGCTGTTAGTGTGCTGTCTTTGGCAGCTTGTCAGACTTCTACTGACTCTTCGCCGGTTTCTTCCACAGTGGAATCCTCTGAAGCACCGGCTCCCACCCCGACGCCGACTCCCACGCCGGAAGCTACGCCAACCCCTACGCCAGAGCCTACTCCTACGCCTACACCGGAGCCCACCCCCACACCGGATACAGATGCGGATAACAGTTGCTTTGACAATTCGGCCTTTTTGGGGAATTCGCTGATTAGCGACCTATATACCTATGCTCTGGTGACAAATGCCGATTATTATTTTAAAAACGGGCTGACCGTACGTTCGGTATTTACAGAAGCCCAGGCCGGTTCTGAAACCGGTACGCCGGTATATGATGCGGCTGTTTCTCAGCATTACGACAAATACTTTTTGATGTTCGGCCTGAACGAACTGGGCTGGTCGTACCCGGAAGTGTTCATTGATGATTACCGTACTCTGATTGAAACGTTGCAAAAGGATGAGCCCGGCGCCGAAATCTACGTGCAGTCTCTGACTCCGGTCAGCGCAGAACGCTCCAAAGAAAACTTATATGGTGTTACCAACGAACGCATTGTAGAATATAACGACATGCTGCGGGAATTGTGTGAAGACATGGATGTCACGTTTGTCGATGTAGCAGCCGCTGTATGCAACGATCAGGGAATTCTGCCCGACGGAGCTGCTCCCGACGGTGTGCACCTGAACATGGATTACTGCAAAAAATGGGTGAGTGCACTGCGCACAGCCCTTGAAAACTGAGGTATTGTTTGAAAAACAAGGAGGGTCTTTCATGAAACGTTGTCTATATGCCCTGATGGTACTGGTGGTACTACTCACAGGTTGTGCTTCCAGCGGTAAAACTTTTACGTCTTCCCCTGAGGAACTGGCTGGTTCTATTCTGGAACAGGCTTCTTTCACTGACCAGCTCACGGCCCTGCCCGAAGACGCTGCCCTGCGGCTGTATGGGCTGGACGCTGGCGATGTGGAGAGCTGCTGTGTTTATGTGGGCACCGGCTCCACCGCAGAAGAAATCGCCGTTTTCCGGATGAAAGACGAAAAACTGGTCGACACAGCCAAGCAAGCGATTGAAAAGCGCATTCAGTACCAGACAGACAATTTTGAAAGCTATGTGCCCACT
>CAJKJS010000296.1 GCA_905200265.1 uncultured Oscillospiraceae bacterium | reverse complement strand
AAACCGCTATTAAATCTGCGATTGTGGAATATGGTGCGGTAGGCACGAATGTGTATATGACCAGTAGCAGCGACACCACGTACTACAACAGCAGCAAAGCCAGTTATAACTACACCGGCAGCTCCGGTGTCAACCATGCGGTAACCATTGTAGGGTGGAATGATAATTATTCCGCTTCGAATTTCCGCAAAAAGCCAGCGGGTAACGGTGCGTGGCTGGTTAAAAACAGCTGGGGCACCAGTTATGGTGAAAGCGGGTATGTATGGGTTTCCTATTATGACGTGCATGCCGGTGACAATGCTTACTACGTAGAGATGAGTACCAGTGGGTACGATAACACCTACCAGTATGACGGTACCCTGGCGACGAACGGGATTAACAGCACGCTAGCGAATGTATTTAAAGTCAGTGGGAACGAAACGCTGAAAGCCGTAGGACTGACGGCGTTGATCGGTGCCGGAACATACACGGTGAAAGTCTATGTTAGCAACTCGAAAATGAGTGATCCCACCGCAGGAACGTTGATGGAAGAAGCCACAACGGTTTACACCACAGACGGACCGGGTGTTTTTACCATTCCGCTGAAAAAGAGCGTATCGCTATATACCGGGCAGTATTACTCTATTGTGGTGACTTGTTCGGGCGGTGGATATGTGAACTTTGAATACGGCGATTCCTATAAAGCGAGCGCCGGACAGACGTACATGAAGGTGGGGTCTTCTTGGATAGACGCCACCAATGTACAGAGCAAATATCCCAGCACCTTTACAAAGAAAGTAGGCAATGCCTGCATTAAGGCATTTACCAATGATACCGTATTCGGTACGGCTACGGCTTCCGATTGTGTGGAACTGAAAAAGAGCTTGAGTGCTGGCAGTACAGCTACCGTGTCGGGCAGCTTGCCCAGTAGTGCTACCGGCACCATGACATGGAAGAGCACGAATACCTCGGTGGCAACGGTTTCTTCGGCCGGGAAAATCACGGCGGTAGGTAGCGGCGATGCGGTGGTATACGCCATGAACAGCAAGGGAACGACCTACCTGATTTGCCGGGTGACGGTCAGTGGTTCGGCTAGTGGCGTGAGCAGTGTAGCCTTCTCTAGTGATGCGGTGACCATGGATAAGGGCGGATACAAAATGCTAACGTACAAGATTCTGCCCAGTACGGCCGCGGATACGACAATGATATGCACCAGCAGCGATACATCGGTCGTGAAGGTGGGCATTGATAACAGCACCCAGTATGTTATCCTGCAAGCAGTGGGTACGGGGCGTTCGGTTCTGACACTGAAAACGGCCGACGGTAAATATAAAGATACGTGCGTCGTGACCGTTAACGGGGCGCCTGCCACTTCCATTTCGGTGCCCAGTACCGCCACCGCCTATGTAGGGAAAACCACAACCCTGAAAGCCACGATGAAACCGTCGGATACCACCGATAAGGTGACCTGGACCAGCAGTAATACATCCGTTGCCACGGTGAATTCTTCCGGTCAGGTGACGGGTAAAAAACTGGGGACCGCCACAATTACGGCGATTTCTTCGTCGGGCACCTGCAAAGCAAGCTGTAAGGTGACAGTGACCCTGGCAACGCCCAGTGTGACGCTGAGTAACACCAGCACAGGGACAAAAGTGAGTTGGGGCGCGGTATCGGGTGCTTCTGGCTACTATGTATACCGCAAGACGTCCGGTGGCAGTTTTGCAAAAATCAAAACGACAACATCGACTAGTTATACCGACACCAGCGCAAAGGCGGGCACGACTTACTACTATACCGTGCGGGCCTACTATGGCAGCACCATGAGTAGTTATGTGACCAATGCCACGATTAAGCGCATGACCCAGCCCAGCGTAACCTTGAGTAATTCGAGTACGGGGGTGAAAATCAGCTGGGGGAAAGTGACCGGCGCTTCTGGGTATTATGTGTACCGGCGCACCAGTTCCACCGGTAGCTGGACAAGGTTGAAATCCACAACGGGCACAAGCTACACCGATACTACGGCCAAGACAGGTACGACATATTATTACACGGTGAAAGCGTATTCTGGTTCCTATGCCAGCAGCTATATTACCAACAAAACGATCAAGTACCTGGCACAACCCAGTGTCACCCTGTCGAATACCAGTTCGGGGGTCAAAGTGAGTTGGGGCAAGGTAACAGGGGCTTCTGGCTATTATGTATACCGTAAGACGACTTCCGGTAGCTGGACGAAGATTAAAACGACGACGTCCACCAGTTATACGGATACCAGTGCGAAAAATGGTACCACATATTATTACACCGTGCGGGCCTACTATGGCTCTACCCTGAGTAGCTATGTGACAACAAAAAGCATTAAACGCCTGGCTCAGCCAGGCGTTACCCTTAGTAATACGAGCTCCGGCGTAAAAATCAGCTGGGGGAAGGTAACGGGTGCTTCTGGCTATTATGTATACCGGCGGACTAGTTCTACCGGCAGCTGGACAAAATTAAAAACCACCACCGGCACCAGTTATACGGATACATCGGCCAAAGCGGGTACCACGTATTATTACACGGTAAAAGCGCACTCCGGTTCGTCCAATAGTAGCTACATAACCAATAAAACCATCAAACGTCTGACTCAGCCCAGTGTGACGCTTAGTAAGACCAGCTCCGGGATAAAAGTCAGTTGGGGGAAAGTAACGGGGGCCAGCGGGTACTATGTGTACCGCCGGACATCTTCCGGTAGCTGGACGAAACTGAAAACTACCACCGGTACAAGCTACACAGATACCACCGCAAAGGTTGGTACCACCTATTATTATACGGTGAAAGCTTATTCCGGCAGCAGTGCCAGTAGTTATGTAACC
>CAJKJS010000295.1 GCA_905200265.1 uncultured Oscillospiraceae bacterium | reverse complement strand
AGGGCTACCTGATTTCGAGTCAGGCCCGTTATGACCACTTCGATACGCTTCCATATATAGAATAGGGACATAAACCTTAAACATTCTATCAGAATCCGCAGGAAAAATCAAGAGGGCGAATAGAAAAGTTTTCCGCCATTTTTCTGCAAAAGTTGACAAGAGGCGGCCGGGCGGGGTAAAATGAGCAAAAGAAAGCGAGGGAGTCAGATCATGCAGAAAATACGCGAAGCCGCGGTGAAGATGGCTTCTCTTTCCGTTTATAGAGGCATACTGGAACAGGAGACTGTGCAGGCTTTGCAGCAGTTGCTGCAAACCGGGTGCCATACCTTGGAAACAGGCGATTTATTGCCGTTTGCCCGAGATTGGGGGGCGTTTTTTTCGTCGCTGTGCCGTAAGGGACGGTGTGATGATTTTGCCGGGTGTTTGACGCAAGCGGCGTTGTATGATGAAAATGTGTTTTCGCTGGAATGTGCAGCAGGGAAAGAAGAATTCTCTCCGGCGCTGTGTGAGGCCGTTGAACGGGACCTTTCGCTGATTCTTCAGTTGGCCTCGTTAACACCGGACGATTTGTTGCAGGATATACCCGGTGCGCAGGATTTGCAGTTGCCCCGGTGGGAGACAGGCCGGCCGGTGCCAGTGATGCAGAACGGCGATTTGCCCCATATTCGCCGGAACATGCAGGCTTATTACAGCTGCAATGGTTGTGGCTTATATGCCCGTTACCGGGCGTTTATTTGGCGGGGCGGAAAAATTGTGCCGGTAGAACATCCGGACCGTACCAGCATGAGTGATTTAAAAGGGTACGATTTGCAGCGGGGTATGGTGGTCGATAATACCGTGGCCTTCCTGAAAGGGTTACCCGCCAACAACTGCCTGCTGTACGGGGATCGGGGTACGGGAAAATCCTCCACCGTGAAGGCGATTCTGAATACCTATTATACCCAGCGGCTGCGGGTGATTGAAATGCCCAAAGAATCTCTGATGGAGTTCCCGCAATTAGTGGATCAAATTGCGGCGCTGCCCATGAAATTCATCATTTTTATTGATGATTTGAGTTTTTCGCAGCAGGATAACACCTATGCCAGCTTAAAAGCAGTACTGGAAGGCGGTTTGGCGGCACGCCCGGCCAATACGCTGATTTATGCCACGTCCAACCGGCGTCATCTGGTGCGGGAAACGTTTTCTGACCGGGATGGCGATGAAGTGCACAAGGGCGATACCATTCAGGAGAGCTTGTCGTTAGCGGACCGGTTTGGCCTGTCGGTGAACTTTATGCTGCCGGATCGTGCCCGGTACCTGGATATTATTCGTAAATTAGCCCAGCAGCGGGGACTAGATGATTACATTCCGCAACTGGAAGTATTGGGTGAACGGTGGGCGACCGCTCGCGGCGGACGTTCTCCGCGCTGTGCAACCCAGTTCATTAACGCAGCGGAAGCTCAAATCCGCCAGAAAGGTTCGCTGGAAGATTTATAAAGGAAAGAAAAGGAGGTCATGCTATGAAACGTTTTGTGGCATTGCTGATGAGCATTTGTATGGTGGCACTGCTCATGGCAGGTTGTTCCGGTGGCGGCGGCATTGAAGATGGCGCCAATGCCAGCGATTATCCGGTTACGGTAGGAGATGTAACACTCGGTGCACAACCCAGTGGAGTGGCCGTATTGTCTGACAATTTGGCCGATGTTGTGTTGGCACTTGGTTATGAAATTGATTTGAAAGCCCGCAGTGAAAGCTGTACCCAAACGGAACTGAAGGTTTTGCCCGTGGTGACTATGGACGATGCCGAAAAAATGAAGAGCCTAGGCGTGACATTGCTGCTGACGGAAGATGAACCCACCGAGGAACAGAAAACAGCCCTGCAAAACAGTGGAATTACGCCGCTGGTTTTGGATACGGCGGCTTCGCGAAAAGGATTGCAGCGGCTTTATACCGAAGTGGCTTCGGTGATGCGCGGCGGTAATACCGGGTATTTGCATGGGGAAGAAATGGCGGAAAATATTCTGACGACGCTGGATGATATTAACCGTGTGATTCCTGACAGCAATACAGTGACAACAGCCTGTTATTTGTATGACCTGGACGGCCATGTAGCTACCGGTGATACTTTCTGTGATGTACTCTTTTCTTGTTCCGGTGTAACCAATGCCTTTAAAGGTGAAAAGGGCGGAGAAGTGGATATGGACAGTCTGAAACGGGCTGATCCAGACTACATTTTCTGCAGCAGTGAAGTAAAAGAACAGCTGATGAGCGACGAGAACTATGCGTCGCTGACAGCGGTGAAAAAGAAACATATTGTGGAAATGGACGCTTCTTCTGTAACCCGTATGGGCCGTACAACAATTTTGACGGCGACAACGTTTGCTGGGACTGTGTACCCTGAACTGCTGGAAACCAGTGAAGAAAGCAGCAAAGAAGAGAGCAGTCAGGAAGAATCGTCTGCTACGGAAAATACCAGTTCCACAATCTTGCAAAAAGGTGATGAAGGGGATGCCGTTTTGAAATTGCAGGAACGGCTGGATGAACTTGGATACATGTTTGTGGCATGCAGCGGTTCGTATGGCGACGCAACGGTGCAGGCCGTTAAGGATTTCCAATTGCTCAACGGTATGGAAACAACCGGTGTAGCCGATGCCGAGATGCAAAAAGTGCTGTACTCCGATACGGCGGTGCCCCGCACTGATGGATAAAAGAGAAGAAAAAGGAAGAGTCGTTAGATTCTTCCTTTTTTCTTTTATAAAATTATAAAAAAAGGGTTGACTTTTCTGTTTCGCCGCGGTATAATAATCAAGCGTTGTGAATGCTGGTGTAGCTCAGCTGGTAGAGCAGCTGATTTGTAATCAGCAGGTCGGGG
>CAJKJS010000294.1 GCA_905200265.1 uncultured Oscillospiraceae bacterium | reverse complement strand
GGCGACCCAATGGCTTTTTCCGACAGGCACACGCTGCAATTGGCCGTGCCGCCGCGCATTTCCGGACCATAGGAGGGCAGCCAGCTCAGTTCGCGGCCTTCCAGCATGCCGGCATACGCCATCACTTTGCCGGTAAACAGAATCCCCTGTCCACCAAACCCCGCAAAAATGGTTTGCAGCTCTTTAATCATGCCTGTTCCTCCTTCGTCACGTCCTTGTATACGCCCAAGGGATAATACGGGATCATCTTATCCCGCAGTCCCTGCAGTGCTTCCTGCGGCGTCATGCCCCAGTTAGTCGGACAGGTCGACAGCACTTCCACAATGGAATACCCGCGGCCGGCCAGCTGATTTTCGAACGCTTTGCGAATCGCAGCTTTAGCCTGGCGGATGTGGGCGATATTGTCCACCGTCACCCGCTGGGCCAGCGCTACGCCGTCGAGGGTCGACAGCATTTCGCATACCCGCACCGGATACCCGGCGGTTTTTACATCGCGGCCATAGGGGGTGGTCTGGGTCACCTGCCCGGGCAGGGAGGTGGGGGCCATCTGCCCGCCGGTCATGCCGTAAATCGCGTTGTTGATAAAGATCACGGTGATATTTTCCCCGCGGGTTGCCGCGTGCACCGTTTCGGCGGTACCAATGGCGGCCAAATCGCCGTCGCCCTGGTACGTAAACACCACGCTGTCAGGCAGCGCACGGCGAATACCCGTAGCCACTGCCGGGGCGCGGCCATGGGGCGCCTGCACCATATCGCAGCCAAAATAGTCGTAGTTCATCACCGAGCAGCCCACCGACGCCACGCCGATGGTGCGCCCTTCCACGCCCAGTTCGTCCAACACTTCGGCTACCAGCCGGTGCACAATCCCGTGGGTGCAGCCGGGGCAGTAATGCATGGGCACCGGCAATAGCGCATGCGGTCTTTGAAATAACGTCTTCATTATGCCTTGCCTCCCATCATTGCGTGGATCTTTGCGAGCACTTCATCGGGGGTGGGGATCATGCCGCCGGTCCGGCTGCACAGTTCCACCGGACGCTGGCACTCGATGGCCAGTTTTACGTCGTCGATCATCTGGCCCATGCTCATTTCCACCGCCAGATAGCCCTTCGCGGTGGACAGCGTTTCTTTCAGCGCCTTTTCCGGGAACGGCCACAGGGTGATGGGACGCACCAAGCCCACTTTCAGCCCTTCCTGCCGCGCCTGCATCACCGCACTGCGGGCCACACGGGCCGAAGCGCCGTAGGCCACCAAGACCAGTTCGGCATTCTCCGTTTCAAAGCATTCGGCGCGCTGTTCCTTCTCTTTCACGGTTTCATAGCGCTTATACCGTTCCACCACCAGGTTTTCCAGGGTCTGGGGCGTCAGATACAGGGAGTTAATCACATTGTGGGGGCGCTTGCCGCCGTGGCCACTCGCGGCCCAGGGCTTTTCGAGCGGCGGGTATTTGTCGGTTTCGTCAAACGACACGGGTTCCATCATCTGGCCCAGCATGCCGTCGGCCAGCAGCATGGCCGGCATACGGTACGTTTCCGCCAAATGGAACGCCAGCGACACCAAATCCACCATTTCCTGCACCGTGCTGGGAGCCAGCACCAGAATGTGGTAATCGCCGTGGCCGCCGCCGCGGGTGGCCTGCCAGTAGTCCGCCTGGGACGGCTGAATGCCGCCAAGGCCCGGGCCGCCGCGCTGCACATTGATAATCAGGGCCGGCAGATCACTGCCCGCCATGTACGAAATGCCTTCGCCCTTCAGGCTCACTCCGGGGGACGACGAAGACGTCATGGCCCGCACACCGGCCGAAGCCGCGCCCAGTACCATGTTCACCGCCGCGATTTCCGATTCGGCCTGCAAGTAGGTGCCGCCCACTTTGGGCATCATTTTGGACATGTAGGCAGCCAGTTCCGTTTGGGGCGTAATGGGGTAACCGAAAAAGTGGCGGCAGCCGGCGCGAATCGCCGCTTCGCCCAAGGCTTCGTTGCCTTTCATCAGGATCTTTTCCATCATGCTTCCCCCTCTTCGTCCTTCACCACGGTGATGGCCGTATCCGGGCACATCATGGCACAGCTGCAGCAACCAATGCACAGGCTTTCGTCTTTACACCGGGCGGGGTGGTACCCCTTTTTGTTCATGCGGTCCGCCGTCAGTTCCATGATCTTCTTCGGGCAGGCATCGCGGCAAAGGCCGCAGCCTTTGCAAAAATCTTCATTTACAAGGATATGCACCATGTTTGCACATACCTCCTTACACAAAATAAGGCCCTTTTCCTAAAATAGGCCTGTTATCATCAAATTTACGTTTGCCAGGGCGGCAGCACCAGCCGTTTGACTGGTTTTACCGCCGGGATATCCTGTAACAGCTCCGGCGCTACCCAATCGGGCGCCGTGGTAAACAAAAGCGGCACCCCCAAAAGGCGGGCCGTTTCCTCTGCAAACGGTACCGAATCGCGCACCATTTGGGCAGTGGTTTCGTTTTGCAAATGGGTGTTATTGACAACGCCGGTAATCGATAACCGGCAGGCTCTTTCAATTTCACGGCCGATGGCCGCCGCTTCTTTTGCGGTTTGGGTCAGCACCCTTCGGGCATTGACCACATACAGCATGGTGTACGGCATTTTAATAAGCTGCGGGGCCATGCACCCCAATACGCTGGCGCCGGCATCGTCGCCGCCCGCGTCCAAAATCACGTCGTCACACACTGCCTCGGGCAGCTGCAACAGTTGAGGCCCGACCGCCGGCAAATCCAGCGTGGTACCCGCATAGGTGGGACAAAAAAGATCCACCCCTTTTTCCCGCAGGGCGGGGCCCCATTGCCGGCGGTGCGGCTGTCCAGCGCCTGACGGCGCTTATAGTAGCCCAGC